>CAYQUL010000076.1:0-1727 GCA_964420735.1 uncultured Gammaproteobacteria bacterium | reverse complement strand
CGAAAGTGAAAGTATAAAACTTACAAAAAAGATTCCCACATCTTTCTTTTGAATGTTTTTCCGATAGATAAAGAGAAAAATCAACAGTGGAACAATGTGATATGCCAAAAATATCTCAGCTTGGATAGAAAACCCTAAAGCCAGGGCAGTCAAGCAAATAGGAACAAGTCGTGCTGTTTTTTTCTCAAGATGAGTCCAGAGCCAAAGGCCAAGGTAAAAAAGGGGGACCGAGATCATACCAAGGGTCGGATTTGAAAGCCATGTAGCATATTGAGACGCCTCAAAGGAAAATGCATAAAAAACCGCTGCAAAGATTGCTGCATATTTGTTCTTCGTAAAAAGGTACGCAAAATATGCAACGACAAATACGGTTAGAGAGTTAAGGAGAGCAATCCAATATCCTGCAGCTAGTGGGTTTAAAGTGAAAGCATACACAGGGGCTAAAACATAGTAATAAAGCACGCCGTGATACAAGCCTGGAGTAGAGGAAGATGGCCCAAGGATTTTAAAGTCACCATGTGAAATTTGTCGTGAGATAACAGCATCTCGTGCCTGATCATATCCAAAGGTTAATGCGCCTACAGGGAGAAACCAAATACGTACTAAAAAGGTAAGTAGAAAAAGAAGCAAACCTGCAAAAACCAATTTCGTTTTCATAGTGATATTCTAGCCTGATTGGCGTTTATTTCGTAGTAGCAACATAACAACTAACACAGCACTTAAGAAAGAGACAATGGCGCCAAATAGAAATGAGTCAGGCCGATAGATAAAGCGCACCGTGTGGACTCCATCTGGAACAAGTACAGATCTAAAGAGATAATTTGCAACAAAAATTTCTGTCTCATCTCCATCAATCAGTGCTTTCCAACCGGGATAATAGGCGTCAGTTATAACAAGTGGGCATCTGCCTTGTGACTGAACCTTAAGTGTCCGTTCACCAAATTGATTTTGATCATCTATAACTACCCCGCTTTTGCAATCGTAAACATTCATTATTCCTTCAATTACAACGCTTTTTTTTGCATCAAACGTATCTAAAAACAACGTTTTGATCACTTCTTTTTTGGGCGTGTTAATTGTGTTAGTTACAAAATAAGCAGTAGGCATGGCGTCAAGGTCACGAAGAAGTGTGGTCTTGTTTTCAGTCAGCAGTGTTTGGTATCGAGCTTTGTCAAATGAGTCAGGGTTTAGTGTAATAATTGTGTTTACTGAAGCTAGACCCACAAGCTTTGAAGTCGTGTCATCAACCAACGCATATCTACCGGAAACTCGAGATGTGTCAGTTAATGCATTTAGTGAGGCAATGTATTGTGCAGCGCGAGCAGGATACACCGCATCATACCCTTCAAGAGCATTAACTCCGTAACTCATTCTAAAGTTAACAGGTATTACGTTGTTTCCTGTCGTTCTCCATATGTCAGAGTCTTGTATCCGTTTTGTAATGGCAGTTTGTGGATATACAAAATTCACAGGTGTAAATGGAGTAAATTTCCAACCAAAATAAAATACCTCACAAAGGAGCAGCAAAAATACACTTGTCGAAAAAGCTGCTAACGACATCTTTTTGCGTACAAACAAAATGACTGCAATCCAGAAAGAGACAAATACCATAAGTGGCAAAACTGAATTTCGTAGTGCCACTTGGTAATGTGGATCAAGTGACTTTGCGTTAAAGATAACTACTGCTAAAACTATGGCCAATACAAAAAAACAGGTCACCCCCCAAC
>CAYQUL010000075.1:0-1745 GCA_964420735.1 uncultured Gammaproteobacteria bacterium | reverse complement strand
AGAAACACCCGGTGTGACTGACACAAAACCTTGGTTTGCCTCATATGTGGATGTTACAGCTACTCCTCGATACGCCTTTGAGCAGATTGTTGAAACTCAAACCAAAAACAACGTAGTTTTGTCTTTTATTGTTTCTTCAACAAAAGACGCCTGTACGCCAACTTGGGGAGGTGTGTATCCACTTGAAGATGCTAGTGTAAAACTTGACGTAGATCGACGAATCGCACGCTTGAGACAAAAAGGGGGGAACGTTGCCATTTCCTTTGGAGGCCTGTTAAACGACGAATTAGCCGTTAACTGCACTGACACAACTAAACTTCTTGAGGCTTACAAACAAGTAATTGATCGCTACGACGTAGACACGATTGACCTTGACCTTGAGGGGAAAGGGCTAACAGAGAGTGAAGCACTGAAGCGAAGTGCCCAAGCTATAGCAACACTTCAGCAAACGCGTCGAGCTGATGGCAAAAATCTTGCTGTATGGTTAACACTACCCGTTGCGCCGTTTGGACTAACACCTGAAGGCACCAATGCCGTTTCGCAAATGCTTGCAGCTGGTGTTGACCTGTCAGGAGTAAACGCAATGACAATGGACTACGGAAATAGCCGAGAAAAAAGCCAATCGATGCAGCTGGCTTCCGAGCAAGCACTGAGCCAAACACATCGCCAATTGAGTGTCATATATAAACAAGCAGGTATAAATTTAAATGAAAAATCTATTTGGGCAAAAATTGGTGCAACACCAATGATTGGACAAAACGATATTTCTGAAGAGATTTTCACTCTAGAAGACGCCATAGGTTTTAATAAATTTGCAATCTCGAAAGGTATAACAAGAATGTCGATGTGGTCAGCAAATCGAGACCTTGAATGTGGTGAAAACTATGTTAACTTAACCGTGGTTTCTGACTCATGTAGTGGTATTAAGCAAAATAAATTTGCTTTTGCTTCAGCCCTAAGTCAAGGATTTGAAGGTGAAATCGCAAGTAATGCAGGCCGAGTTACGACAGAAAGCCCTGAGACAAAACAGATGCCCGACAACCCTAATGAAAGTCCATACCAAATTTGGACTGAAACAGGTACCTACTTGGAAGGAACAAAGGTAGTCTGGCATCAAAACGTATACCAAGCAAAGTGGTGGACACAAGGAGAACTTCCTGATAATCCTGTGCTTCAGTCGTGGCAAACACCTTGGCAACTTGTTGGTCCCGTATTGCCAGGTGAAAAACCACTTCCACTCCCTACCATGCGACCAGGCACATACCCTGCGTGGTCAGGAACTGTGGTGTATGAAGCAAACCAACGGGTGTTGTTTAGTGGTACCCCATACCAAGCAAAATGGTGGACACAGGGAGACAGCCCTGCTGCTTCAACATCAAACCCAGATGGCTCACCTTGGAAAATGCTCACCCAAGAACAAGTGAACGAAGAAGTAAATAAGACTAAGTAATGCGTCACTTTGACAAGGCAAAGAAGGCACACAATAAGGTCAATCAGTCAATTGATATCTTTGTATAAGCTTCACACACTCCCCAAGAACTAGAATTGAAAACGAGACCAGGATTAAAAGGAATAGTTCATGAAAGGCAAACGCCTGAAACTCAAAAAGTTTGGCGGTAAACGGAATGTAGACTACCCCAAGCAAAAAGACTAATGACACAAAAAATGCATAATTAACTTGTTTATTTGTAAACACGCCAATCTCAAAAATACTTTTCTTCAAAGAGCGCATGTTAAAAAGATTT
>CAYQUL010000074.1:0-2467 GCA_964420735.1 uncultured Gammaproteobacteria bacterium | reverse complement strand
GTGTGGATTGAGGCATATCGCCAACGGATTGGGGACCAAGTAACCTTGTACCTTTTAACAACTGATGTAGAAGGGAACTCTGACTATTGGAGAAACGTATATGATGAAATTTACTGGGGAGACGACGAAGAACAAATTAGAGAGAGGATTATTTTTGGTGTGGGAGGAATGAAACTTTTAGCTCACTTAAAGGTTAAGCCTTCCGTTATTCACATTCAAGAAGGAAGGCCATCTCTTGTTGCTTTAAATGTAATGGGAGAGATTAAAGCCAAAAATCCAGATTTTTCATTTGAGCAGATACTTAACGAAACACGAAAAAAAATAGTCTATACTAACCACACGTTAGTTGCCTCAGGAATTCATTCCTACGACCGAGGGTTAGTTGAGAAATACGTTGACCCAATTGCTTCTGAATTTGGCCTTTCTCACCAAGACATAATTAGTCTTGGCCTCATGGACGATGGTCGGTTCCACACCACAAAATTTGCCTTAAACATTTCGCACATAGCAAGTAGTGTCAGTACTCCACACGGGAGACTCGCTAAAAAAGAATATCCTGGGTACAACTGGGTTAATGTCACCAATGGCGTCTATCTACCTCGTTGGCAGCAAGCCGAATATACAAACATAACCTTATCTGATGAGGAGTTGTGGGAGACGCATCGACAAAAGAAACATTCACTGATGCGTGAGGTTAACACACGAGTTGGCTTTGGCTACAACGCTGATTGGATGGTTGTGACCTGGGCACGAAGAGTTTCAGGATACAAACAACTACAAGCTTTGTTTGCTGATATTGATAGACTCTCTGCACTTCTTTCTGACCCAGCTCGTCCCGTCATTCTGCTTATTGCTGGTAAGGCTCATCCAGGTGACACGGCTGGCAAAGAACTCATTCAGTCCATTATTGGGAATATGAAAGGAAAGCTTTCAGGTCACGCAATCTTTGTACACAACTATGACATAGCCCTAGCTAGTGAATTAGTTGCAGGAAGTGACATCTGGGTAAACACCCCTGAGTGGGGCAAGGAAGCTTCAGGCACTAGCGGTATGAAAGCTATTTCAAATGGAGTACTTAATGCAACAATTCCTGATGGATGGGCAATGGAAGTTGATTGGACAGACTTAGGCTGGAGCTTAGATCACGAGAACTTGACTGAGAGTCTCTATACAACTGTCGTGGAGGAAAAAAACATTTTTTTCACACGCGGTTAAAATGGGGTTTCGGCCAAGTGGATTAATATGATGAGGAAATCAATTTCACTGGCACAAAAATACTCCACTAAGCGAATGCTTGCGGAGTATCAAAAACGACTGTATTCCTAAACTACAGAATTAGTCACAACTGGCATCTACTTCCAGTTTGAAACAACGAAGGTGAAAACCCTCATAAAAGTAATTGCAAGATGACCGCATTCACCGGTAATTATAGTTTACCCAGAGGAGGTTCCCCTCCCCATCACGAATGACTTTTATAAACTTATACCCCCAAGTGAAATGCTTCGTTGAATACAACTGGATGCCTCCCAATGACTGGACAATTCGCCCGCTGTCGAAAGTAATTATGTCACCTTCTATTTTCGCGTCTGACGGGGCGAAACTTTTGTTAGCGTCACGGGTCAGTTCAACTGAGAAAGGCCCAATGTATTCCCAAAACCCAGAGGGGTTTGAAAACGTTTTAATATCCTGACTTTTTGGAATCGACATCTATCCACTTGTCCCTTCAATTGTAATCACTTTTTCTTATGACAAATTATTAGCTCTACCAATTATCTCTACTTAAGGACTGATAACTTGGCAGCAATATTTGAGAGTTCAACGACAGCTGCACCGATCGCAAAAGCAATCGTAGCCAGCATATAATACTGGGCAATCTGCAAACGGTCCTTGTCAGAGGAAAAGGCTGCAATCGCTAAGCTTAAAAAAACAAAGAACCCTGCGAGGAAAAGTAGAAACACAATAGTTTCCTTTCAGTCTAGATAAACTGGTAACGCAGTATTATAAGGTGTTTACTTATTGAAGTCAATATTTTCCACTTTTCCCTCGGTAACTTTCACGACAACACCGGTTTTGGGGTAGTACATCAATTCATGGGCATGAAAATCTTCATTTACCAGTAACTTTTGTAAAGCTGCAACAATCGCACCGTGCGTGCAAATTGCAATGTTGTTCGTAAGTTGACTCAAAAGAAAGTTCTTGGCCGCTTTCATTCTTTCTAAAAAGGAATCAAAATCAGGTTCTACAAACTCGCTAAACAATGGGTTTGGGTCAAAATGAATTACTTTTTGTGACTCAAGAATTTGAGCAGTCTCTTGGCATCTTAAAAATTCTGATCGAAAAGACTGATCAACCGGTATAGCAGACAAGTATTGACCTATCTTTTCAATTGAGTGGCGAGCCTCAGGCAAAATATGGGCAGTAAGCTCATTTTCCCCATAAGGAATCTCGTTTTTGCTAAAGTAGGTTT
>CAYQUL010000073.1:0-2871 GCA_964420735.1 uncultured Gammaproteobacteria bacterium | reverse complement strand
ACATTCATTTCATCAATAATAATTAAATAAGCACCAGGACAGGAAAAAACGGAAACCTCCTGAACTTCAAACTCACCTGGACCAACGATGTCCTTTTTCATGTCTTCCACCAGTGAAGTTTCACCATGCACAGCAATATCAGCTTCAATAGGTTTGTGAGGGTTAACGGCAACAGTTACAGTTTTACCTGACAGCTTAAAACTTCCCTTCTGTAAATAAATGATATCCATGTCACACGCATCGTAACAGAGGCAGGCTTTCTTGACAAGCCTAGACAGCATTCATATAGTAGGTGGACGTCAATGAGAAAAGAAGTCATCATCGCAATTTTTCTGGGAAGCTTAATTGGTGTCGGCGGGGCATATTTGTCCTTAGGCCAACGACCTTCACCGGCGGCAGCACCTGAGGCAACACACAAAACAGCCAATGACGTTGCCCCTAAACAAGTGGGGTTTACTCTTGAGTCCCCGACTCCAAACGTCGTGATTGGCGACAATCAACTTGCCGTAAGCGGCAACTCTAGTTCCGACTCAATTGTTATTATAGACACCCCCACACAAACACTTTTTGCCGCACGAGATGGAAGCACATTTACTTCAACTATTGCACTTTCTGAAGGAGTTAACCGTATTGCGATTCTTGAGCTAGGTCAACAAACAACAAGTGTTTCTCGAGATATCTTGATGGTACCTGGAACAAAAGACTTACTAACCAAAAGCGGTAGCATCACTGATATTACTGAAGGAGGAATACAAATTAGGCAAGACAATGGTGAAGTTTCAACTATTAAAACCGCTCCACAAACAAAATATAAAAACAATTCAACGATACTCAAGGAACTTAAGTCATCTGAAATTGCAATAGGAGACGTTGTGTATTTAGCAGGACACTTGGTCGAAAAAACATTTTATGCAGATTATGTTTACGTAACAACACTGGCTGGCGCTCGTCCCCAACCAGTACAGGCAACTGTCAATAAGACTACAAAAAAGGATGTCATTGTCTCAACTGAGCAGGGAGACCAATCATACCTTTTGGCCAACTACACTCTGTACTCAGTAAACAAGACTGCTTTAACTAAAATAAAAACGCCGGTTACGGGCCGACGCGTTATTATTCTTCCATCAACAATGCTTGTTATAGACGAGGGCTGATGCGATACTAAACTCACGTATGAGTCCCCGCCCAAAGGCACTTGTTTATCTTATTGTTGTAGCCATAATCTGGGGACTTGCCTCAGTTGTTATTAAAGCAACACTTTCAGGTATAGAACCAGTAAGTTTTCTTTTTTACCGGTTTGCACTTTCAAGTGTTCTAGCCCTTTTTTCATTAAAAAGCATTTTTGCTTTAGGAAAAAAACCTTTGGCAACAAAGGCTTGGGTAATCCTCTATGCAGTGGTCTCAACTCCCCTGGCTTTAGGAATTCTCTTTGTGGGGCTAACCCAAAGTACTGTATTAACACTTTCAATATTTGCAGCACTTCAGCCAATTATATTAGCCGTCGCCAGTCACTTTTTATTTGGAGAGCACTTAACCCACAGACAAAAAATTGGGGCGGGGCTTGCCTTTGTTGGGTCAATTGTTTCAATCTCACCAGAGTTTTTTAATGGCTCACGATCAACAACCCTTGTTGGCTCCCTATTAGTTTTTGTCTACATTCTGGTTGACTCTGGTTCAGTTTTGATGCTTAAGAAGATATTGCGGTTGGGGGTAAATGGAACAGCCCTTACCCACATTTCTTTTGTGGTGGGCTTTGTTTTTCTGCTTCCTGTTGTTTTAGTTACTAATCCTTACTTTTTGCATCAAGTAACTTCGCTGTCCGTGCCTATTCACTTAGGTGTTATCTATATGGCCGTTTTGTCCGGAACTGTGGCCTACGCCATGCGAGCCAAAGCACAAAAAACGATTGGTATCTCAGAGGCAGGTTTTATGGGTTATCTTGTTCCAATTATTTCCACAATTTTTGCAGTAGTTGTTCTGTCAGAGCAAATTTCACTTGAATTTGCCTTAGGTGCAGCACTAATTGCAGCAGGGGTGTTCTTAATTGAAAAACACAAAACAAAAACCCTCAAATCTTGATTATAGGTTTGTTTCTTGATATAATCACTTCATCGGCCTGATAAACAAGGAGTGTGTACTATAAACACAGAACACCTGTATCCGACCAAAAGCGGCGATTTTGGTACATGGAATGGCTATATCACCCTCCGCCACGACTGTAATTGCGAATTTGACTGTGGGCAGATTCATATCTGCTTTGTCACAGCTGAAGAGCGCAAACTACTCGAAATTGGCGAGATAACGTATGACGAGCTCAGTCAAACGTTAGACGATGGCCAGTCCCGCTGGGACTGCAACGAGCAGGCATTTATCGTCCAAGCATTGGTTGATTTCAAGATTCCACCTGACAGGTGGTGTGAATTTACACCAATTCTTGAACATATGTCCAAACGTGCTGGCGGCTTTACCATGGACCACAGGGATCAGTTGCACCCCGATATCTATATGGGAAATGTGCCCAAGTCCCCAATCGTTCAGGCGGTACAGTCGTTCATAAAAGACTGTGTGTAGCACAAAAGCGGGGAGAAACCTCCCCGCTCTTTTTCTTGCCTAAAGGTGCTTTTCCTGTTATACTCTCCCCTATGAAAGCCCAGATTCACCCAAAGTATTTTGATGCAAAAGTCACCTGTTCTTGTGGAAACGAGTTCACCCTTGGTGCAACCGTTCCAACAATCACCGTTGACGTATGTTCTGCGTGTCACCCTTTCTACACTGGACAGATGAAGTTTGTTGACACTAAAGGACGAGTCGATGCTTTCTTGGCAAAACAGCAAAAAGTGACCGGCAAAGTGCTCTCAAAGGCTGATCGAC
>CAYQUL010000072.1:0-3157 GCA_964420735.1 uncultured Gammaproteobacteria bacterium | reverse complement strand
CAAAAAAACCACCGTGGAATTGTGATGTCTCTGTGACTTTCACATTCTTAAACGGTGGTTTAACTTTTTTTGTTAAAAACAATTGCTAGCCCATGGCCAGTTGCTTTAGCCGCACATGGACACGTGAAGGCTTATTTCCAAGGCCTTCTGACCTTTTGTCGACGAAGACGACAGTGTTGGACCAGTCTCTAGCCAACTTAAGATACAGCCTTGCCGCCTCGGTTAACGAAAAGAGCGGAATGTCAAAACTCTCGCACAGTTCGTTGTAACCAACAATACGGTACGGCGCTTCAGGGTGGAATGTCTTCGGTTCACATCCACATTCCTGAGGAGAAACGCCTAGTGCGTCAAGGTATCCTTGTTTGGCTCGCTTGGCCGCCTTCCACCACAATGGTGAGCCAACTGTTGGTGTCCAAACACGGCCACAACCCATACAGTGGACGTTGTATCGTACGTTCTTGTTCATAAGTTGTCTCCTAACGGATAATCAACTTCGATTCCAAATTATATCTCAAATACCCCAAATCTGTCAAAACTATGGGAATTATGCCCCTGCTATCATGCTTACCTTCTGGTATAAAGGCTAAAATTGACAAGTCACGTCTCTGGATGATTCAATGTATAAACGTAAATGAAAAAATATCTTCCAATTGTCTTTCTTGTTGTTGCGGTCTTGTTTGTAGTAGGGATTGTTGCTTATTCAAAAATGTCAGCTAAGCCGGTTGCCTATGATGACGTTGTTGAAGAGGAAACTGCCCCTGAGATTCCTTTTGATCAGCGTCCAGTCGCCTCTCTTACACCAAAGGCAGATGGCCACTGGCTTACACTTAAACTGACTGGAATTAACCGGTTAACCACTGCAACTACTGTTGAATATGAAGTTCTCTATGAGGCAGGGGATGGTAGACAGCAAGGCTCATCTGGGAAAACAACAATTGCAGGAAAGACCACTTTTGATAGCGAAATTTTGCTTGGGTCACAGTCAAATAACAATTTTAGATATGACACGGGAGTAGAAAAAGGTACTCTTACTGTTAAGTACAGGGATGCAAAGGGGAAGTTGGCTGGGAAACTTACCACAGACTTTCACTTCCAAACCGCGACGGATACGCTTACTTCAGTTGATGGCCTATTCACATATAAGCTTGATAAAGCCTCTAAAAAGGGTTATTTCTTAGTGATGAACACGTTTGGTTTACCACAAGGATTGGAAGGCTTTGCAACCGGCCCATACGGTTTGTTTAGTTCAGAAACGGTGAAGCTTCCCGGTGTTGTTACACTTACTGGAACTAAAGTTTGGTTATGGAATGAGGCAAGCTGGGCTCCTTTGACCAGTGCCAAAGCCCCTAATGTGGGAATTTTTGCTTCAACAAATTAGGGATCTTCTTAGGTAATTCTCCCCAAATTAGCTTTACTATAAACTATTATTTCGGGTGTTCTATGTGTTGACACACGCGTGAAAAGTTTTCATAATGGTGAAGATTGGTGAAATATGGTGAAATACATTACACATGTTAATAGGAAGCTTTCAAAGCAAAATTACGGATGGAAATCGAGTTGCGGTTCCAAAGAGGCTCAGAACTGAGCTCGGGGATCGCTTTATTGTTGCCAAATGGTATGAACAGTGTGTGGTGATGATCTCACTTACAGACTGGGAAGCACTTTTACAGAAACTTACTGGAAAACAAGAACTGCTCACGCGTGCAGTCCGTGATACTGATCGATTTATATTAGGTTCCGCTTTTGAAGTTGAAGTTGACCGACAGGGGAGAATCAATCTCCCTGCAAACTTAATTCCCTTTGCAAAGCTTTCCACAGATGTGGTGTTCCTTGGACTCGGTTCCCGAGTTGAACTTTGGGACGCAACCACTTGGGGAGCAAAAGAAGCACAAATTGCAACTGAAGCAGCGGATCTACTAGAAAACATGTCACATGACTGAGCACACACCAGTTCTCCTTACTGAAGTACTTACTGCACTTTCTGTTACACCGGGCAAGCGTTTTATTGACGCTACCGTTGGAGCAGGAGGGCATTCCTTGGCCATTATTAATCAAGGAGGCGTGCTTCTCGGTATTGAAGCAGATTCCCACATGATTACTGTCGCGAAGGAGCGTCTTAGTTTTAACTGTCCTACGCTTCTTCACGACAATTTCGTAAATATCGCAAAACTTGCACAAGCGAATGGTTTTGTAGATGTTGACGGAATCCTCATGGATTTGGGAATTTCAAACTTACACTATGAGGAGCTAAAACGAGGATTTTCATTTCGAAAGCTTGCAGAACCGCTTGATATGCGACTTTCAATTGAAACACAACAGGTAACTGCAGCGGACTTACTAAATGTATTAAGAGTTGATCAGTTAGTTGAGTTGTTTGTTGATGTTCTTGATCGAAGTGACGCGACTCGCCTTGCGAAGAAAATTGAGCGAGTAAGACAAATAAAACGATTTGAGAAAGTCTACGACTTTGCATCAATCGCATCCGATTTGCCCGAGTCATTTTTGGCACTACGGATGGCGGTAAACGATGAGGTAACAACACTCACGACTGCTTTAGTCGACGCGTACAGTTTGCTTAAAGTTGGTGGAGTTCTTGTAGTTATCACGTTTCATTCCGGTGAGGATCGCATTGTAAAAGAATTTATGAGGTCAGTTGGTCAGACAAATAAACCAATTGTGCCCGAGGAGAGTGAGGTTCAAGAGAACCCAAAAAGTAGAAGTGCAAAATTAAGAGTTATTACAAAAAAATGAACAAACAAAGATTAGTAGAACCAAAATCAAAAAAGAAGCGTTTTGCTATTTGCTACATTATCATTGCACTTGCGATAACAATTGTTTTGGGAACACGCCAAGCATCGGTTGGAAATGCATACTACAAAGTTGAAAGCCAGATAAGTTCACTTGAACAGCAGGGGAGAGACATTCGAGAAGAAATTGTAGCCAAAGCTTCTCTCACCACCTTAAGCGAAAAGGCATCAACACTTGGTTACCAACTGCCTAAAAACTTCATATATGCAAAAGCAGCCGGCATTGGTATCGCCAGCCGTTAAATATGGATAGAATTCGTGTTTTGTCACTCATTTTACTTGTTGGGACAACAGCACTTTTGGTGCGACTCTTTTATTGGCAGGTGTTACGGGCCTCCAACTTATCGGTT
>CAYQUL010000071.1:0-3269 GCA_964420735.1 uncultured Gammaproteobacteria bacterium | reverse complement strand
CACTTATTTTAATCTCTTATTCAGTAAACAGAGGAATCCCTGTTGTAGCTCAGTTGCTACAGTTTATTAAGTCTGACCGTGACTTTTTGTTTGCCTTGACGGGATTGTGTTTATTTACATTTATTGCGATAACCTCAATATATCTTTCAAAACTGCGTTGGCCATATGAGCTGTGGTACCTGGTGCACTTGGCAACATATGTCGCAATTTTGCTTATCTTTGGACATCAGTTAAAGTTTGGTGGTGACTTTACAACAAATCTCTCAGTCTATTTTTGGTATACCCTCTATATTTTTGTTTTTGTAAATGTTCTCTACTTTCGCTTTTTTAAGGTTATTTGGAATTTTAATGTTCATCGTTTTTTTGTTTTCTCAGTGACAAAAGAAACAGCAACAACCACAAACATCATTATTTCAGGCAAGTACATGGAACAGGTAATGCGAACCCCTGGGCAATTTGTAATTGTTCGCTTTTTAGACAAAAAGCGGTTCTGGCAAGCACACCCTTTTTCAGTTTCAGGAACAAACCTTTCAGGTAACATTCGTCTAACAGTTAAAGACTCTGGTGACTTTACTCATGTGGTTCAATCAATAAGAAAAGGAACACTTGTTCTTCTTGATGGGCCACACGGAGGTTTTACTAAAAGAAGAATGGTGGACAAGTCTGCTCCTGTGGCGTTTCTTGCAGCTGGAATCGGGATAACTCCGCTATTTGCTATGCTTTCAAACGACTCTTACAACGCTACACTTTTGTATTCAAACAAGGATGAAACAGATGTTCCTTTGAAAGGTGAAATAGATAAGCTTACTAAAAAGGGGAGTAGTGTTTACTACTTTTTAACTGAAAGTCCTAAAACCCCTAAATGGGCACAAAAGGGAAGAATTGATGAGGACGCAATTGTAAAGTTTATTCCAGACTTTTTAGAGAGGGAATTCTTTGTCTGTGGACCAAAAGCTTTTATGGCGGCGATGAAAGACACCTTAGTGCTTCTTGGTGTTGATGCTCAAAAAATACATTCTGAACGGTTTAGTCTTCACTAAGCCTGTTAATCGGTCAAATTTTTGGTTTTATACTAACTTTCTGCTAAACTACCGATAGTCGTAAATTTGTGAAGGAGTTATTTGATGAATCTGTCAGACAAGAATATTCATGTAAATTCTTTGAATGTGTTTAGTCGGGCAATACAAGTTGTGGCAAGCTACCTTGCTTGGGAGAAGAAGTTTGGCAAACAACATGCTTACGGAAGGCTTTGGGGAGCGGTTGATGCGATCGTTGGGGTGAACGCCTTTCCTCTCATTCGTCACGAACACCCCAGGGTTGTTTTAGCCATTGCACTTGCCGTTGCGCTTGAAGATGACAGACTTAATGGAGCCACTAATTTGGGTAACAAGTTTAGGTTTGAAGCAAGACTTGTTAACTCACTTTTAGTACGTGTCTCGTTCCCAGTTTCAACCTGGGGGCACCAAGTTAAGGAAAATGAGCTACAAGAGCTTGCTCGCGGGCAAGGGTATGGGTCACTGTATACCGTGTCAATTCTGAATGCACAAATTATTCATCAAGACAATGCGCGACTGCGCTCAGAGCAAATGCTTCGGTTTCTGAAAAGCCAAGGTGTGGGGTAACCCACACTCTTTTTGTGCCCGATAGTTTGATTTTTAATCAAATTAGGACTAGAATTCTTTGTTAAGATGCTTCAAGAAAGAGAAACCAGCGAAAAGAAAGAGGTGGACACCCCCAAGCACCCATTTGTGCGCCAAGCTTACCTTCATGCCAAAGAACACCACAACGGCCAAACACGCAAAGACGGAAAGGACTATGTGGATGATCACTGTCGTGGGGTTCAGTTAATTATTTCAGAGGAGTGGGGAATTACTGAGGACCTTGATCCTGAGATAAATGCTGCTGCAATTTTACACGATGAGATTGAAGACACAGATGTGACATATGAGGAGCTTGTCGAGACGTTTGGAATGTCAGTTGCAAATATGGTTGATGGTGTTTCTAAGTTTAAGTCAGAGGAGGTACAAAAACTTAAACGCGCAACCTTTGAAACCCGCCGCAAAGTACTTTCAACAGGGTACGAGGACCCTCGGGTACTTTTAATTAAACTAGCTGACCGCCTTCACAATTTTCGAACTATGGAACACATGAGCGAAGAATCCAAGCACAACAAGGCTGAAGAAACAATTGAGATATATGCCAAAGTAGCGCGTGCACTCGGTATGTGGAAAGTAAAAACAGAACTGGAAGATTGGAGCTTCCGGTATTTGTACCCTGAAGAGTTTGCATCCTTTACGTCACAAATTGATGCAGACCCTAGGCGCAGTGATGATTTTATCGCTTACAACAAAACACATCTTGAAGCACTTCTCATGCAAAATGGAATTGAGGGACGTGTGGAGGTTCGAAAAAATGGCTACTGGGCCTTGTACAAAAAAACCGAAAAATACGCCAGGCTTGCCAAGGGAAACTTGTCTGACATTAATGATGTGGTCAGTTTCCGCATTCGGGTCCCATCGGTTAATGACTGCTATAGAACTCTTGGCGTTGTTCATCAGTTTGGTCTTCCAAATAGCGTTGTGGCAGTTGACCGCTTTGATGAGTTTATCGCCTCACCTAGGCCAAACAATTATCAAGCGATACAAACCACTCTTGAGTGGCATGGCGAGGAGGGACGGTTTGCAGTTGAAGTTGCCATTGCAACTGATGAGATGGAGGACTTTAACAACAACGGAATTGTTGCAAAAATTAGAGAAGGAAAAACTGACCTTGATGAGTATTTAATGAAGTCAGTTTTTGTTCAAAATAGTGACCCCAATAAACTTAAACTTAAACTATTGATGAAAAACGCTACTGGTGTCGACTTGGCATATGAAGTGTTAGGCGAGTTTGGAGGAGCTCGCGCACATCACCTTGAAACACCGGAAGGGGAGGTTCTGCCATTAACAACTATTTTTCAAAATGCCTCAATCTTAAAAGTTGTTGCTTCAGACACGAGAACTACCCCTAAAGCATCATGGCTTCCTTACGTATTGCCTGAAACGGAAATGATAATTCGAAGTCAATTAAAAGTACATGAAAGAACAGAGGCAATTGCTTCACGCCAGGCAGAGCTTGATCAGGTGTTACACAAACGAGGCATAATTGACTTGGCTGACCTTGGGGAGTTATCGGAAAAGCTGATGTATGATTACGGATGCGAGTCAGTGGCAGAACTCTCATTTTTAGTAACAAGAACTGCAAAAACATTGCTTGACTTTGAGACAGTG
>CAYQUL010000070.1:0-3977 GCA_964420735.1 uncultured Gammaproteobacteria bacterium | reverse complement strand
CGACCCGCTGCACTTAAGCAGGAAGTTATTTTGTCTATTCTCCAAATACTACTTTTTGTTTTTGCGGCTTTGGTTTTAGTTTCCTTCTCAAGGCAAGGAAGCGCCTTGGTTAAAGTAAATGATATTTTAACTTCATATTTTGGCTGGTCATCAATTCTTCTTCCCTTTATAGCTACAACAGGAGCTTTCCTCTTGGCTCGATCAAAGTTTGCACTTTCCCGTCCTCACGTAACCATTGGCGCTTTACTGTTCTTTGTTTCCATCATGACAATGACAAGAGCTGGGACAGTGGGAAGCTCAGCCTGGGATGGTGTGGCTGTGTTAATTACAGCGCCGGGCGCTTTTGTCCTTTTGTTTGCCTTCTCTGTGATGGGAATTATTGTGATGCTTAATATGTCTATTGACCAGATTGTAAAGTCACTCTTTAAGGGAAATGGAAACGAGTCCGAGGACTCGAGTTTGCTCCCGATGCTTGATCGCCAAACTGCAGATCAGATGAAGCAACAAAAGAAAGGCGGATTGTTCTCCTTTGGGAATAAAAAGGAAATGAAAGTTGTAAATGGTGCGGGAAACTTTGTCATGAACAACAAAGTAGCGTTTGAAACAAAGGAAACACACAAACCGGTTTCAAATGTTGAAGGGGAAGATCAGTTGTGGAAGTACCCACCACTGGACTTGTTAGCTGAGGCAAATGGAGGGAAAGCTGATCGAGGAGATATTAAGGGAAACGCTGGAATTATTGAACAAACCCTTGACTCATTTGGAATCACTGCACGAGTGATTGAAGTTAACTTAGGACCAGCTGTTACTCAGTATGCAATTGAAGTGGCTTTGGGTACAAAACTCTCAAAGATTACTGCGCTTGATCGAGATTTGGCTTTGGCACTTGCGGCCCCAACTGGTGCTATTCGTATAGAAGCCCCAATTCCAGGTCGCTCTCTTGTTGGGATAGAACTGCCAAATCGATCCCCTGAGTTTGTGCCTCTCAAGAAAATGCTTTTGTCTGATGCAATGCGGGCAGCTCGCAGTAAGCTAACTGTTGCTTTAGGACTAGACGTTGGAGGGAAACCAATTGTTGCCGATATTGCCAAGATGCCGCACGTCATGATTGCCGGTCAAACTGGTTCTGGGAAAAGTGTCTGCTTAAACACTTTCCTTGCTTCAATACTGTTCCGTGCTTCGCCGTCTGAAGTAAAACTGATTTTAGTTGATCCAAAGCGAGTTGAAATGACCGGGTATAACAACATTCCTCATCTACTGACACCAGTTGTTGTTGAACCAGACAAAGTGCTTTCGGCTCTTCGTTGGCTAATCTCAGAAATGGATCGCCGATATAAACTGTTTGCGACAGATGGAGTGAGAAACTTGGACGCATATAACTAGCAATCTGGTTTCCAAGCAATGCCATTTATTGTTCTTGTGATCGACGAGTTGGCAGATATTATGTTGTTTGCTCCAGTTGAAGTTGAAGACTGCATTACTCGCCTTGCTCAAATGAGTCGTGCAACTGGAATTCATATGGTTTTGGCAACACAGCGCCCTTCAGTGGACGTATTAACAGGACTTATTAAGGCAAACGTTCCACACAGAATCGCCTTTGCTGTTGCTTCTCAAGTGGACTCTCGTGTGATTCTCGATGCACCTGGTGCTGAAAAACTATTAGGCAAAGGTGACATGTTGCATTTGTCCCCGGAGGCTGCTCGTCCACGACGAATTCAGGGGGCGTTTATTTCTGACAAAGATATAAATAAGCTTGTGGAGTTTTTGAAGAACCAAGGAATTGAACCTTCATACACGGAAGAGGTTGTTTCGATGACTAAGTCTGGTGCACCTGCAGTTCCTGGCATGAGTGGAGACGCTGATGACCTGTTTCAAAAGGCTGTTGAAATTGTGTGCCAATATGACAAGGCAAGTGCATCCCTTTTACAACGCAAGCTTTCAGTTGGGTATGCTCGGGCTGCCAGAATACTTGATCAGTTGCAAGAGGCCGGAGTTGTTGGTGAAGCAGATGGAAGCAAACCTCGTGAGGTTTTAATTCAAAGTGCCGCTCAGTTTTTTGAAAAACCATCAGACAATGCTGAGGGTCAGATGAATTAATCTTCGTTTTTTTATTTTTATATGAAAACAATTGGATCCTTTTTAAAAAGTGCTCGTGTCGAAAAATCAATTTCATTTGATGAACTTGAAGAGCGAACACATATCCGTATTGCCTTCCTTAAGGCTCTTGAGGAAGATCGTTGGGATGCGCTTCCTGAGTATCCAGTTGTGCAGGGGTTTGTAAAAAGTGTTGCAGCGGCGCTTGTTATAAATCGTGAACAGGCAGTTGCACTTTTAAGACGCGACTATCCGCCAAAGAAACTAATGATTAACCCCAAGCCTGACCTACCTAACAAAAGTTCATTTATGGGGCAGCGTTTGGTCTTCTTGGCGACAGCTCTTGTGGTGTTTTTAATTGTTGGGGGATACCTTTTTTATCAATACAAAACTTTCACAAGTCCCCCGATGCTTGTTGTTGTCTCCCCCGTTGATGGTCAAGTATTTACCCCACCAACTGCAGAGGTGAGAGGAAAAACATCATCTGATGCTACAATACGGGTGAACAATCAACCGACTGAGATTGATGACAATGGAAACTTTGTAACTGAAATTGATATCTCTCCTGAACTTACCCAGGTGGAGATAAAAGCAATTACCCGTTCGGGAAGAGAAACGGTTATTAAACGAGAAATTAAAGTCATAAAAC
The DNA here is from genome assembly GCA_964420735.1 of uncultured Gammaproteobacteria bacterium. Classification (GTDB taxonomy): domain Bacteria; phylum Patescibacteriota; class Microgenomatia; order UBA8517; family UBA8517; genus CAYQUL01. The sequence continues at coordinate 1,234 of CAYQUL010000070.1, read as the reverse complement.
AATAACAATGGACAATATTCAAATACTGTTAATCGTCGTTGTCATTTCCTTAACAATTTTATTGATTGTTGTGGGGCTTCAAGTGCTGTTAATTATTCTTGATATGCGAAAAGCACTTCGACGTTTAAATAGCATTTTGGACGATTCAATTTTAGGAGGAGGGCTTCTTCGCCCAGAAAAACTAACCGGAATTTTAGAACTACTTCGAAATGGTAAAAAAATGCAGCAACATGGTACCTCTGAAGACCACATGAAAGAGGTCTAATTGTTCGAGGGTTGTGCATGATTAACTAAAAACCCTGTAAAATATAACAGATCTTATCATAATAACAGTGATTTTCAGTCAAGAAAAGCAGTAGTTAAAACGAACGTTTTTAGTTAATCAGATTGAAGCAGACATTTAAACTTGTACGACTCAAGTGTTTGTTGGCGCAAGTCATGAATTGGGGTGAATTTGCCTTATAGTTCCCTATTTGATTTGCGGGGACCGGAAATTGCAAAATGCCGATGGCTCAAAAACATCACCAATTTATGCTTTCTAATAAATAGCTTCTTTCGCTATATATTGACCCTTCATGATAATATATGGCTCAGATCTAAAAAGATAGCAAAAAGACTTTTCCTGACATCAGGCTTCGAATGAGTGGTCAGTAGCCCATCGTTCAGGTGGTCTGTATATCCGCTCATTAGTTTTCGGGAGCTTAAAGAATGAATAAACGTAAACAACTGTATGTTAGCGCCAAAGTTCTGCTACGTCTCTGGGGAACGCTAGTTTTGATCGGTACAATATTGTTGGCAATAGGGCGTTTGACTAGCAATCAAGTTCTCATTCAAATAGGGGCGATCATTGTCGGAATCTGGGCTATAACTTTGTTTGTGTGGTTCGTGTTCAGACCAATTTGAGCTATCGCTATAGTGGGCACTTACCTAATCGCTTTACAGCCTTAAGGTAAGTAGCCCACCTCAATTTATTATCTTACGGTACTTGTTTGTGGTTCATCGAAAGTTTCTTCTCCGGGATATGCCTTATCTTTCCATTCCTTTGCTCGTTTAGCAAGGTCTTCAAACATCTTCATGTGAGTGCTGTGGTCTCTTTTGTTGCGTTCATCCTGCACATGAGGCGCTAGACATGCCATGCATAATAACGGGTATTGCATAAAAGTCCTGCACAAATACCCAAGGAACAACCCCATGCTTTACCAAGAGACCTAACTTGTCGTATGTAAGCGCTAGT
>CAYQUL010000069.1:0-4177 GCA_964420735.1 uncultured Gammaproteobacteria bacterium | reverse complement strand
TTGGCTCTGTAAGTTGTCTGGGGTATACCGGTTATATAGAAAAAAAACGATAACTGTTGCAAAAACAATTGATGGAACTAAAAACGCAAGGAAGCGATAACTGTCATGTTTTACATCGTGTTTGTGAATGTGAATAGGAGAAGTTTCTTCCATACTTTTTATTGTAGCAAAAAATCAGGAACGATGCGGAGTGTCGAGATGGCGAAATATGTAATGGATCTTGTCATAAGGCATCTAGACTTAGTACAAATTTGTTTTGAATTTGGAGTTGTAATATACTATAGTCACAGCAATCGTCATATTTATCTGAAAGAAAGGATTAACCATGTTTGATCAACTTGGAAAATGGGGTTGCTTGGTAGGTATCCTCATCATCGGGTTTTTTGTACTATCTGCGCTCTGCAGTGTAGTGCAGCACGCAACCTACCAGATATTCCCCAGCCTAGGTTACGAGAACGCTGGAATACTCGATTGTGTTGTTGCGATACCGGTGGCGGTTGTTGCCTTGCTCGTGTATTTCAAATTCAAATCAAAGAGTAGGTAAGGTAACCTAAATCTGTTTTGGCGCGAATATTGTCTTAATGACAGTTCGCGCTTTTTACGTGCAATTTATGGGAATGCTAGACTAAACTGTGCGGGAGAGTATATTTGGATTGAACCAATTTTAACAAATCTCTTGAAATTATTTCGTGCATATTCAAATTATAGACTACTATTTTGTTAGAATAAGACATATGGAGGAACTACAACGTATCCAAGAGAGACAAATTGAAGAAGTATCGCATGAGTTAAAGGCGTTCGGTATAACGGTATCTGAATTGACAGATGCTAAAGTATCATCTTTAGTTATCAAGGATGCTCATGGTAACGCTAATGTTGGAGATATGGGACTTCCTGAGAAGTCCACAAATGAAGATCCAACTTTGTTGGTTGAACGAGAAGCTAGTTTTTGCACACTGCTTTTCGCAACAGACGGCCAAGGAACTGTCATTACATGGCATCGACCGGATATTTATGAAAGTTCTGATAATCTAGTAGACCATGTGAATAAAACGTTTGAATCTTCAGAAGAAAAAATTTTGTTAGTGACGGGAACGCACGAAGAGAGGGATCAAAGTAGAGTGAGAGAATTTTTTGATGAAAAATTCTCCGACTTCCATAAAATATATATGTTTGCAGAAAAAGAAAATGCTAAACAATATCCGTACTCAAATTTAGTTTACGTACCGTCTGAATTGTCATCCACTGGTAAACCTGAGTTACTTGTAGGGAATGTCCCTAATTTGACTAAGAAGATAAGAGATGAATATCACAACCTTCATTGGAAGTACGAGTAAATTTTAGTTAGTCACCGTAACAACCTTGTGCCGGGGAGAGGACTTGAACCTCCATGAGTTGCCTCGCAGGTTCCTAAAACCTGTGCGTCTGCCATTTCGCCACCCCGGCGCGTACTGCAATTATACCTTTTTTTTGTAAAAAATGTGATTAAGTCGAAAGATAGGGGAGGAACTAACTTTGTTAATAAATCAAGTCTTTCAATCGTTTGAAACGATGCTTTATAATGACTATTAAGAGAAAACGAAAAAGCGCCACTTGCGTAGCGCTTTTCCGAATTGGAAGTCTTTGCGTAAAAATGCACCTTGCGATGCACCAACCCTCTGACGTGCGAATACTATAGCATGGAAGTGCTACAGTGTCAAGCGTTTTGAGGGGTTTTACGTGCTAAAACAAAGATTGAAGGACCAAAGTGAAGTTTAGCCAAGACCTTCTGTAGCCTCGTTTCAAGACCTAAAAGCAGCCACATAGGGAGAATTTGCTTTAAGTACTCACTTCTAATGTTTGATACCGATCGAGCCTCCAAAATCTCAAAACCGTTGTCGGTAAGAAGCTCGAAAATGACCTCAGGGTGCCAGTTGGTGAAAGCGATAGATTTCTCATTCTTGTTCTTTTTGCTACGTTTGTCGACCGGGGTCCGGTCAAAGGGAAAAAGCAAATTGCCTTTGCAAATGTGTTCTAGTTGAGCCTTTCCGTTCAGTTTGTTTGCAAACTCAAGAATAAAAAAGCCACCTGGCTTAATAACTCGCGCAACGTCGGCAATTGACTTCGCAGGTTCCACCAAGTGGTGCATAACACGGACAAGAATTGCTACATCAACTTGTTTTTTAACAGAGGCAACTACGTCGTCAACAGTGCCTTGCTTATATTCAACTAGGTTTTCAGGAAGATGAAGGCGTTTTTTTGCAATTGAGAGAAGTGATTTACTTGGCTCAAGCAGCATAATTTTTTTAGTGTACTGTGCATATTTTGGGGTTAACCGGCCAAACCCGGCCCCAATATCTAGAACTGAAGCGACCTTTCCTATTTGTTCAAAAAAACGATCAAGTGTAAAACTTTCTGCCAAGTGCTCATAGGAGCGGCCTTCCCAATATTGTTCATAGTCATACGTATCGTAGTGAGCAGTTTTCATACGGAAGTTTTATTCTAAACTACTTATTGCATCTCTTCCATAAACATACTGACCCCACGGGCCCACGAGCCAGGGGAGCTTGGAGTGTATTTGGTCATAATTTTCTCTGGTGTGGTATACCCCTTATCAAGATATTCTTTTTTTATTCCTCGTGTTACGGTATCAATACCTTCCTCGTATGAGGCAAACCCTAATGTTCCTCTGGCGTGAATGCCCCAACCCCAACAGTTGTATGAGTCTTCCGGAATTTTTTTGCACAAGTTGCTTTCTTGTTGGGCGATTGCTGGGATTAAGCGAAAGTCCACACCATTTGCATCCGCTGTTTTTACAATGTGCTCAGCTAAATTTTGAATGGGGGAATCATAGCGTGCTAAATAATTTTTAACAATTGCTACACGAGCATCAGCTGCGTGTACGGTAAAAGTTACACTTGAAGTTTTGCTGGCTTCCATTGGTGCAAGGATCGCAACAGGTGTCGGCGTTTTGACTGTTTTTGCAGCGTCTTCATGAGAAAGTGAAACTAGTGAGGCCAAGGACGCGGTAAGGGTAAGGGGAGTTAAAACAAAAAAAGCTATCAAAAGAAACACAAATCTTTTGAGCTCGCCCGTCATGTCTAACGTATTCATATTAAACGAATTTAGTATAACACCCGAGCCTTACTTGACCAAATCTTTAAGTAGTGCGTTACAAATAAAAAGCCTCAATAGGGTAGGCAAGTGCACCCTTTTGCTTTATTTCCCAATAAGCCTCATAATCGAGCCTGTGCTTATTCTTAAAAATGTTACTTTTTCGTATACTGATCGCCCACTTTTTGAAAATGTGAGCTTTCTTGTCGCGCCTGGTCAAAAAGTCGGACTTGTTGGCCCAAATGGAGCTGGTAAATCAACCCTTTTAGGTTTAATGCTAGGCAAAGGAGAAGTAACCAGTGGAACGATTGAAAAACAGGGAACGATTGCCTATGTTCCCCAAGAAATTAAACAAGACCCAACTCTTGAGGCGGCAGGCCAAGTTCGAGAATATGTGGACCCAAGCAGTTTGTACCAAGATTTTGAATTAACAAAATTGTTTGGAAGTCTTGAGCTTTCGGTGAATTTAGATGCCAACCCCGTGAAGTTTAGTGGGGGACAGAAAACGAAACTTGCACTTGCTCGTGCACTACTAATGCGCCCCGATATTTTACTTCTTGATGAGCCCACTAACTTTATGGATACCGCAGGAAAACAGTGGGTAATGAATTTTTTAGCCAACTACGAGGGGGCTGTCATTGTTATCTCGCATGACTTAAAACTCATGGATCAATCAATTGACAAGGTGTTGGCCTTAAACGCTGCAACAAGAACTATTGAAGAATACAAGGGTACATATTCGGCATATGTGAGGCTTAAAGCTGAAAAAGAAGAAATGCTTCGTAAAGAGCGTTTGGTTCAAGTAAAACACATTGAACGTATGGAGAAGGGACTTAAGAAAATGGCTCGTGCAAATCGTTTTACAAAGGCTAAAATTCGTCAGATCGGAAGAATTGAGAAAGCTCGTGAGGCGCTTCCTGAGGCTCCACCAGAAATACGAAAAATAAAAGTAAATGTACCAGAGCCAGCTAAAGTTGGTGAGTTGCCGATTCGAGCTAAGGGAATAGCCAAATCATATGGTGAGCGACAAGTCTTAAAAAATGTGAACTTTACGATTCATCGTGGAGAAAGAATTGCTTTAATT
>CAYQUL010000068.1:0-4190 GCA_964420735.1 uncultured Gammaproteobacteria bacterium | reverse complement strand
AGCGCCTATTAGTGATGAAGAACTAAACAAAGCTAAGGAGTACATCAAGGGCCACCTAGCCCTCTCACTTGAAAATACAAAGTCTGTAAACAATTTCTTTGGGTATGATGAGTTACTCCTTGGTAAAACAACAACACCAGAGGAGGAGTACAAACAAATTGATAGCGTAACCAAAGAACAAATTTATGCATTAGCTGCACGCTTGTTTGTTCCAAAAAACGCTCGTTTGGCCATTATTGGTCCGTTCAAGAGTGATGCCTTGTTTGCTAAAGTCTTGCAGACTGAGCAATAACTTGTGCTATAATCGCCTCACATATGGAAAAAACACTGGTACTTATTAAGCCTGACGCAATGCAGAGAGGTTTAATTGGAGAGATCATGCATCGCTTTGAGCGAAAGGGCTTAAAGCTCATTGGTTTAAAGATGTATACCCTAAACGATGAACTGATCGATGAGTGGTATGGGCACCACAAAGGAAAAAGCTTCTTTTCTGATCTTAAGACGTATATGCAGTGGACCCCCATTGTGGCTATCGTTTGGGAGGGCTTGGACGCAATCACCACTGTTCGAAAAATTGTTGGTATCACCAAAGGGCGAGAAGCTGATACCGGTTCAATCCGGGGTGACTTTGGCATGAGTGGGCAACAAAACTTAATCCACGCTTCAGACTCAGCAGAGTCTGCAAAGAAAGAAATTGGATTAATTTTTGCAGAAGAAGAATTGTTTAGCTATGTCTCAGCTTCAGAGTGTTTAATCTACGGACAGGAAGAGCGAAAGTAACCCCAGTTGTTTTTTTTGTTTTACCCACCTTTGTTATCTTTATGGTTGTCCTGAAGTAGGTCCAAAGTTTGCTCCACCTCCACCGTCATACAGTTTTTGAACATGAGTGGATGGTGGAACAGAATTACACCTTGTTTGGCAAGAAGACTGATGAATTACAGAGAAGTTTTAATGGCGCTTACTACAACGTCATAAAAATCAGGTAATTGCTCTCTCTCATTCAGGAGAACAAAGGGCTGCAAGTCAGTAACAAACTCTTTCTTTGAGAAAAGATCCAAGCGTTTGATTACTTCCGTTGGCAGGTACTTCTGCTTGTAATAGGAAAGTTTCGCGTCAACAAGAGAGCTATCAATAGTTGCTCCGGACTGGAATAAAAACCACAAGTCATACAGATCTCTTCCTTTTTCTCTGGTTAGCAGCGCTCTGATCTTTTCTGCAACAACTTCCTGTTTGGAAGTGTGATAAACAAATTGTGTAAAGAGAATTGGATATGGGGTCGTAAGAACTGTCTTCTCTGGCTGGAGAATCGGCTCACGCAGAGAGATATCTAGGCGAATAAAAACTGGAGCAGAAACAAACTCTGGCGTAAATTTCAGTCGATAAGTTATTCCTGCCAAACTCTCCCTCTTTTCTACCGTCATTGGCATTTCTTTTTGTGCATCGCGAGAAACCTTCTCAAACATTTCAGTTGTTTCTTTCTCATTTGCAATTGTCGTGAAGTCAAGGTCTTCCGAGAATCGATGACCACCAAAAATCAAACGAATCGCAGTTCCGCCTTTGAAGAAAAGATTGCTGCCATCTTTCTGGTTGTAGAGCTTCCCGAGGAACCAGACTTGAAAATATTCGCGAAGAACCGTCATCTCATTGATTTTTAAAGTGTGGGAGATGGTTGTAAGTTGTGATTTTGTAATCATAGATGTAGCTGTTTAAGGAAAGACTCAATTGCTGGTTGCTTTGTTTGTACACTGAAAACTGCAAGATACTCTCGCAATACACCCTTCCGAATAGGTTTGGTATCATATTCATCAAGATTGGCCGGCCTAATACCTTTTGAGATACTGTAGAGTTGATCGAGGAGGGCCTTCTCTGGTTCAGCGATTAAAAAATTGTCTTTTTTAACAAACCCCCAATAGAGGGATTTTTTTATTTGTGTATAGCTGAAATGTTCCTCTCCAATAACTTTTTTTGTAGGTTTGTTGGGCGTGGCACTAGTGACATCAAACGGGAATTGAGGTAAGATCCCATGGAAATTAAGCGCCGTCTCAAAGGAAATGTAGGATGGCTCGTATAAGAAGTTGGCAAGCATAAACTGATGAGGTTTCTCACTCATGATCATATACTTTCCAGCCTCCAATTTTTGAAGCACTCCAGTTGTAATGAGGTCCTGTAAAACCCGGTAGATTCCACTCTCAGTTCGAATTCCCAGCAACTGTTTTAGACTGGTAGTCGAAAAGAAGGGCAACCCAGATTCATAGAGTTTTTTTGTTACCTCAACACGATTATACGTTCCCATGCTTTATACAATATATAAAATCTAGAGGAACGTGTCAAGGGGTTTGTGGGTAGAACATTGTGACCAACGATGAGGACTGAACCTTTTTCTCTATGGTTGTCCAGTTGATGGGCCAAAGTTAACAGAAGCCCCACCAACATAGAGTTTCTTGACTTGGCTTGCTGAAAGGGCATAGTTATAGATTCGCACTTCATCAATTTGTCCGTTAAAATATTGAGAACCCCAAACTCCAGCTCCAGGTCCTGCACCAATTTGTGTGGATCCTGAGGCAGTATTGCCAGTTGTGCCAACATTGTATGAATAACCTGTTTCCTTGCCGTTAATATATATTTTATTTCTAAGACCCGCTGCCAAAGAGATATCTCTTACCCAAGTAAATAGATACCATTGGCCAGCCGTGAGAGAAAAACTGCTGTTCACAACATCTACGTTGCTGAATATTATCTTCGGATAATAACTTACCGCATCTGGTGTACCAATACCAAAAGAAGCACCAGTGGTCGTACTCCCTATATATAAAAACGGTTCATCAGCATTGGCGGGTACTTTCACCCACGCACTCCAAGTCATTTGGTCATACCAGTAAGTCGGAGTAATATTAACCACATCATCTGTCCCATCAAAACTGAGGGAAGCATTCATTTTGCCAGTTGCTCCATTTCCCCAAGCCGTCGAACTTGTATTGCAAGTACCTGCGGATGTTTGAGATCCCCCAGAGCCGGACCAAGTTCCATTGTTGGAATTGCCACTTGTGTCGTAAATGGTGGTGCCAGTGCACTCATCCAGTCTCCAGTAACCAACAGGTTCACCACGATTGTAGTCATATGCAATTTGGCTCTGAGTACGTATGTAGTTATAGAGCTTAACGTCATCAATCACGCCATCAAACCCAAGAGCTTGGGCAGGATTATCTCCAATTCGTGCATTTTCGGCAGCGTCTGAACTGTCTGTGCCAATTCCAACTTGAGTAGTACCATAACCAACCACTTTTCCATTCACATAAAAGGTGACGCTTGAGGTAGATGTCGTCCCGTTCCATGTCACAACCACATGATTCCACTGATTTAAAGTAACCGTGTTATTTCCGCTTTCCACAATCAGGTTTTGAGTACCGTAGTATGCCTGGAAACGCATCCCGTTAGAGCCGTGCATGCGCCAGAAAAATCCATTATTTGCTTCATTTCCTTTGGCAAATATCCGACCGCTTGTACTCCCTCCAGTTGTTCGAGGATAAATCCATGCCTCGATAGTGATAGTCGAGAGGTCGTTTATGCTTGAAGCAAAGGGAATAGTCACAACGCCACCATTTGAGGTAGGGGATGTGTAGTTTAACCCTGACCCAACTTTCCCCTGTGTCCAAGCAACGTTTCCAGAAAGGGTGCCGGTGTTTCCGTTTCCTGAGGCGTCACTTGTTGCTGTCCCAGTCTTTTCATCAAGTTTCCAATACCCAACAGGTGCGTTTCCCGTGCCATCCGTTAACTGGGATGACTCAACAGAAGCAGTTGATCCAAAGTTAATGCTTGCACCGGAATTATAATCAAGAAGTACTTGGTCGCGTGTGAGGGCTGATCGGTAAAACTTAAGCTCATCAATGTCACCGACAAATGCATTTGTGCTGTCTCCATCGTCGTCTCCAACATACAGCAAGCCAGTGCTTGCAAGCGTCCCTGTTGCAGCAAGTGATGTGTCAGCTGCACGGCTTAGTCCATCCAAATACAGTCGTATTTCGGTAGTCCCTGTTTTTTCGACAACTACATGATGCCAGGTTGCGTCATAGATATCTGTCGTTGTACATGCAGTGTCGTCTGGGCTCCAAGTTGTGTCGTCGTCGACACTAAAGCACAAGAAACCCGATGTGTTTATATAAAGAGCGTAGCCAGGTGGAGTACCTCGGCCT
>CAYQUL010000067.1:0-4519 GCA_964420735.1 uncultured Gammaproteobacteria bacterium | reverse complement strand
GTACAAGAACAACGTTCGTGCGCTCATACACTCAACGCAATTCTTGCGCGACCTGCCGCCAGTTAGTGGCGCGCTGGCAGGGATATCTCAGATTGTTTTAGCGGGGCATGAGGTATTTATTTGTACGAGCCCGGTGACCGACCACAAGTTTTGTTTGACTGAAAAGCAGGAATGGGTAGAGGAGCACTTAGGTCCTTGGTTTGCGCGACGCCTGATAATCACTCAAGACAAAACATTGGTGTGTGGTGACGTCTTAATTGATGACAAGCCAGTTGTAGAAGGTCTTGTCACCCCACGATGGGTACATATGATGTTTGATGCTCCATACAACAGACACATCAAGACGCCATATCGCATTAATTGGGATACTTGTCTTGAAGCATTATCTGCTTTCCCTTAAAAAGGACTGGTTTTCTTTTTTGAGTTTGCTACAAGTGGTGGAGTTCCATCACTTGTTTTTTTATTGTCCTGGAGTTGGTTGAGGCGTCGCTGTTACAACAGGAGTTGCTGGCGGCGTTGCGTCAGTTGGGAGCTCAATCTTTGGATCAAGTTGTTTTTGGTCAGTCTGAGGAACTGTTAAATTTGTCGTTGAGTCAGTTGTCACCTTTGCTGGTTGCTTACTCTTCAAGTTATCAATTTCTTTGGTAACCAATTTATAGTCTTCACTGTCCTTGGTAACAATTGATTGAAGCTGTGTTAGCTGTTCAATTGCCTTGTCAGTTTGTCCTGCTTCCCTGTAGGCAATAGCAAGGTTATAGCGAGAGTTAGCATGCTTTGGGTGAGCGACAACGGCTAGCTTGTAAATATCAATGGCGTCGTCGTATCGCTTAGCACTGTAAAAGATTCCACCGAGAGACACACGAAGGTTAGGGTTTGTTGGGTCAAGAGAGATCGCTTGGCTGTATGACTGTATGGCAAACTGATCAGCGTCTTTTGCAAGTGGAATGACTGACTTGTAAATTGAGGCCAATGTTTCCCAGTAAGAGGAACGGTCAGGGTTTAGAGCTACTGCACTTTTTGCTTCACGAATTGACTGTTGAACAAGCTGTCCTATGGTGTTTCTGTCCTCTGTTGTAAGATCTTTCTTTTGAGCCACGGCGTTAGCTAGTGCAAGGTTTAACTGTGCATAGGTTAAGTGGAAGCGATCAACATATGGCGCTGTGTTAATTGATTTTTGCATGGTGTCATATGACTCTTTTCCTTGATTCTTGGCCAAATAGCCAAGGGAGGTGTTGAAGTTATATTCAGCACTGACAAAACTCACAAGTTTCAAAGACAAAAACCCAAGGAGTACAAAAATGGGTATCCAGATAATTGCCACAGGAATACGAAGGTATGCTGGTCCTTCTTCAGACTCAACACCAAAATTAACTGAGTGACCTTTACTATTAATTGCCATCAGAACAAAGAGCACAATAATGATCGTTGGTGTGATTGGGAAGAGTGCTAAGAGGACAACAAGTAGTAAAAGTGACACTGCATAAAACTTTGTATCATGTCCTCGTGACTTTTTAAACATTGCAACGGCCGCATAGATTAAGACACCAATTGCAGCAGCACCTAATAATCCATTTTCAGTAATCATTGTTAAGAAGAAGTCTTGTCCGTTTGCAAATCGAGTTGCCCACAAGTCACCAAGGTTATATGAAAGAGGCAAAAAGCGTGAGAAAGCTGACAAATAGTTACCAGGACCAACCCCAAACAGTGCATTGTTTTTCAAGGCTTCCGTTGCAACCACCCAAGAAACTCCAAAACCTGGCAAGACAATCTTTGCTGAAGTGAAAAGGGAACCAATTGAGGCAACGAGGGTTAAGGCAATGAGTGCCAGGCAAACCCCAAACAGTGCACGGCGCTGCATTGAGTGGCGGCTCCTTATGTGTTCAATCCCAATTGGAAGCAAAACGGCCAAGAAGATTGCTGATGAGAGAATACTCCCTGATAGGTTAAAGCCGTCAATTCGCATGATTTGAGGAAGAGAGGTAATTGATTTAAAGATGCCAACAAGTGAGATTAATGAGAAGAAGGAGAAAACACCGCCTGAAATAAGTAATATTTCTGACGCAAACTTTTTTTCAGTATCCTTCAATTGATTAATAATAAAGTAAAGAAGCATACCAATCACGACAAAACTTGCAGTTCCTGGTAGCCAGAAAGCTTCCATTTTGTTTGGTGTGGCAAGAACACTACTTGTGACAAAAGAAAGAGCAAGAAAGACCGCCGCAACATCAAAACTTCCAAAGGTGATAGATGGATTTTTGGAGACAATCTTTTTGACTCCCTTAACAACGAGCAAAAGACCTGTCAAAACGGAAAGGAAGATAATTTTAGGAGTATTAAACGGATTTTGAAACACTGGAAGAAACACAATTGGAAACAATATAAGGATGATTGCTAGTAACCATTTTTCTACAAGTTCAAATTTTTTTGTATTCATATATATTCGATATATATCCCAGACTATAAAATAACTTTTTTGTCAGTACATTGTCAACAACAGTTTACCCTCAAAAATCAACGACTTTCAGGTAGTTGCTTCACAATATGCCAATTTAAGACGCTTTCTTTGTTGCTTGTTCCTGATAACTCGATACGAAAAAACCCATCTGTCACTTGTGGTACAGAGTAGCTTACCCCAGGGGCAACGATCACAGGGCTTACAAAGACCAAGTCATCCTTTGATATGTTTCCAAATACATCGACAAATGTCTTAAAAGCTGGAATGGTAACTCGTCCGCTAGATTGGTCTGCAGTATCAATGTTGACCTGAAAAGGAGACTGGTCTGAGACCAAAATTGTGTTTGTTCCTGTTTCATCCGGTGACATACGTACCGCCATACGCTCGATCTGTTTAAAGTTTCCCGGTAAAGCTCCTGCAGTAGCCGGTGTTTGTTTGGTAAGTAGCACAATACAAAGAGCTGAAAGTGCCGCTCCTGCAATGGCTGAAGCAAATGCCACGGTCAGAATCTGAGGGCTCACAATACCAGTTCCGCTCTTTTTTACATTATTTGTGATAATAAACCCGTTTTCAATTAAAAAAAGCTGCAAATGTTTTAAAGCAGTGTTCTTTCTCTTTACAGTAGTAGGGTTCACTTTCTTTGCCTTAAGCTGACTTAAATACTCGTTTATCGCGTTCTCTGTGAAAATCATTGGGGACTGGTCTTTAAAGGAGGCGAGGAAAACCCGAGCGTCAGAAAGGTAATAGGTAACGGATGGCTTGGAAAAACCTTTGTCTGTTAAATACTTCTTGAAGTCTATGAGAATCTTTTCAGTTGGCAAGTAAAAAGTATCTAGCATATATACTCTATATAATAAGATATAGAAACTGATTGCAAGTAGCAAAAATGATTTTATTGCGTGAGGGTAGTGATCAAGGTACAATAGTCGAATGAAGGCTCGTTTTGATCACCAGACAATCTCTAAAAAGTGGCAAGATATTTGGGAAAAAGATGGCATATACCGACCTGATATTCTTCAGGCCCAGTATCCGTTTTATAACTTGTTTATGTTTCCATATCCTTCAGCTGAAGGTCTTCATGCAGGTCACGCATTCTCTTCAACTGGAAGTGACGTTTATGGACGGTTTATGCGAATGAATGGCAAGACCGTTTTTCAGCCAATGGGATACGACTCCTTTGGAATTCATTCTGAAAATTACGCTATAAAAGTCGGGCAAACGCCACAAGTCATGCTTGAGCGCACGACAAAACACTTTGAAGAACAGTTGCGTTCCTTAGGGCATGGATATGATTGGAGTAAAACAGTAACCACATCTGACCCTGATTATTACAAATGGACGCAGTGGTTGTTTGCTTTGTGTTTTAAAAATGGAATGGCGTATCGGAAAGAAGCAAGGGTTAACTGGTGCCCATCGTGTAAGACGGTTCTGTCTGATGAGCAAGTGATTGACGGCAAATGTGAACGGTGTGGAACAGTTGTTGAGCATAAAAACCTTACCCAGTGGTTTTTGTCAATAACAAAGCACGCTGATCGGCTCTTAAATAACCTTGACGACATTGACTGGCCAATAAAGATAAAACAGGCACAGCGTCAGTGGATTGGTAAAAAAACTGGAGTGGCGATTACCTATTTGATCAAAAATACTGATACTTCAGTTGTTTGCTTTACCACACGTCCTGAAACTAACTTTGGTGCCACCTTTATCGTGGTATCACCTGAATATGCTAAAGAAAAACTCATGAGTATTATTGACGAGACTCACAAGTCGTCAGTCGCTGATTATATTGATGCAGCACTTCACAAAACAGAGCAAGAGCGGATCACTGAAGAGAAAACAAAGACGGGTACCGATACGGGTCTTGTTGCTATTAACAATGTAAATGGTGAGGAACTCCCCATTTGGGTTTCTGATTTTGTTTTGTCAGGTTTTGGAACTGGTGCTGTTGTTGGGGTCCCAGGACACGACAAGCGTGACTTTGCTTTTGCAAAGGCTTTTAACCTTCCCATTAAGCGTGTGATTGTCGGCACTGATAATGACCAGTCAGCAATACGCGACGAATCA
>CAYQUL010000066.1:3495-4538 GCA_964420735.1 uncultured Gammaproteobacteria bacterium | reverse complement strand
ACTCATAGAGGCAATTATACCCCCACTCCCCGATTCTCTCAAATTGAAACAAATTTGACTATTAAATGTGTGAATTCAGACTTTTTCCTTTGCTTACAAAGTATTTTACCCCAAAAAAGGCCCTCTAGAACAATAAGTTCGCAAGGGCTTTTTAAAAATCAAACGGTAATCTGGATCACTCGATGATGACGTAGTACGGCATTCCACCGGGCAAAACGTTCCACATTTCCTTAGGCAGCAAGGGCTTAACACGGCCAATGCCGATACCAAGCTGGAATAACTGTTCCATGCGCTGGTGTAATCCAGTCCATTGATTACCATGTTTGTCGTTGCAGGCATTCAGAAACGACCATCCACCGTCAACGGATTCCTTGAACTGTTCAGGCAGCTCGCCCAACAACGTTTCGATTTCAACTTTATGGCTCTGCAACCTTCCCGGGTGAAAACCCGTGGTATTTGTGATGCCTTCAGCCTGAATCATCTTGCTGGTATCCTCGTCGCCCGCGAAGAGACATTCGAGGAATATCTGATTAACCCGTTCTGGGTTGAGAACTGCATTCGCAATCATTTTGATCTCCTTTTGAGTTCAAGTGTATATTTACTACTGGGCAATTATACCTTAAAACGACGATTTTGTCAATATTACAGGATATTGGGTATGTTACATGGCTCCTGGGTATAAGTACCGTAATATTCACTTGACAATACGCTCGTCGTTTATATACTCAAATGAATGGAATCAACTGCCCGACGAGCCATACAAGCGGCACTTAATGCCGATTGGGATACAGCAATAGCTTCAAATATGCTTCTTCTTGAGGAAACTCCGGAAGATATTGATGCCCTAACTCGTCTTGCGTATGCACATCAAGCAGCCGGCTCAATTGACAAAGCAAAAAGATTTGCAAAAAAAGCATTAAAGATTGAACCAGAACACCAAATTGCTCAAAGAATTCTTTCTAAATGTGCACTACTTAAAGACAAGGGTGCAGTCACCGTTACGGGCAAAGTCTCAGTCACTAACTTCCTTGAAACTCCAGGTC
>CAYQUL010000066.1:0-3485 GCA_964420735.1 uncultured Gammaproteobacteria bacterium | reverse complement strand
CGCACAAAAATAACAACATTAAAACTCTTAGGCTCCCCTAAAGCTCGTGCAAATCTGGTTGTGGGCGAAGAATTAAAACTTGAGTGTGTGAAGCGGCAAGCTTCTGTTTGTACCCAAGCTGGCAAATATGTCGGTAAAATTCCTGACGACGTAGCGCTTTGGGTAATTATGAAAACGAAAATGAAGACGGTGGTTCATGCCTATGTAAAATCAAACGTTGACGGCACGATGAGCATACTGCTTAAAGCCTAGTACTGTTGTTCAAAGTCTTTGCCAAGAGTTACCTCAACATCAAAACTCCCTGCGTCGTTTCCTTTGTTTTCACAACCAAAGACACGACTAACAAGTATCGTAATAGTTGAGTTCCCTCGTATCTGACAGATAAATGTTCCCTCTTGACGCCGGTCCACACTTACAACCTTCATTCCCAAAACTCCTAATACATTTGATAAAAGGGGCACTGCCCTTGTTCCGCCACCAGTTGCATCAACCACACCAACGGTAATTAAGTTTTTTGAAACATTTGTTGTTGCAAAAATGGCAGCAAGCACTCTTTCCGTTCCAGTCTTTGCGCGCTTAACTCCGTTTAGGTCTTCCGTCACTAGACCTATTTTTTGAGCATCTACTTGTTCAATGTCAGCTGATTGTAACTTTGACAGTTGCCACACGATTTGCAGTTTTTGGGGAAAAGTGAGATTTGTTTCAAAAGGCGTTAAAACAAAACGGACTCTATCAACTGGTCCACCCATTAAAAGATTAGCGACTGGTGAGCCCCACGCTGTTACGGGAATAAAAAAGGACCTAGTTATGGAGCTTGCTAACAGGTACCCTCCAACTTTCTCATCGTGTCCAAGCTTCCAAACGCTCTCAGCTGGCCACTCGCCAAGACCTCTTCCTGTAACTAACTGCACGTCGTGCGGAATGGTTAAAATGGTGAGGTTACCAGGTCGCAAGGTGTACAACAGGATGTCACCATTTTCACCTGGTGTTGCCAAAACCAGGTTTCCTTGGTCGTTCCACTTCGTTGCGACAAAAAAGAATGCCGTAACACAAAAAAACAAAAGTACGCTAAGTGTTATAAATATCCATTTAATGCCAAGCCTAAAGCTAGATGCCTCATGAGAAGCTGCAAAATGAATTCTGGTGCGTCTTCTTCTCATATTTAGATAGTTTGTAATGCTTCAAGATGAACGTTGCCATGGGCTTTAAATGAAGTAAATGACAAGCCATGCGTTTCAAGTAAATGGATGACGTGTTGTGAGGAAACCATATTTGGAACAATTACATAGCTTGCACCAAGGCGATAGAGCTCTTTAGCACTTAAGGCATCGTGGGCCACCATCACGATTGGAGTTTTGTTTTTGTTGCTCTTCATAAAAGTTAAAATTGCTTTGTTTTCAAACAATGTCGGTGTGGTTGAGATAATTGCTTTCGCTGATTTCATTCCACTTGCCTCTAAAACCTCCTCGTCAGAAATGTCACCAAAAATAGTATCAGCCTTGTGGTTGCTTGCTTTAAGAATGACAGCAGGATCAAAGTCAACAAGAAGCACTGGAGTTTTTTGTTTTTGCAAGTGTTTCATAATTTCCCATCCAGTGCGCCCCCCACCAACAACCACAACGTGATCTGAAAAAGCTTTATCAGTTGTAAGAAGCTTTTCATGGGTATGTTTCCGTTCAAAAAGAGAAAGTGGCTTTTTTAAGAAGGCATATAACCAATCTGCTGACAAAACTAGATAGGTCGAGGAAACCATTGTTATTACCCCAACTAAAACAACAATTGCAACGTGAATTGGGCTCACTACTCCTGCAGCCTGGCCCATCGCCATTAGAATAAATGAAAACTCTGAAATTTGTGCAATTGAGAGGCCTACAAAAAAAGATGTTCGTTTTCTGTAACCTAAGGCCCCTAAAATCGCCAAAACGATTAAAGGGTTACCAATGATTACAAACAGAGACAAAATAATAACGGGAACAATAATTGTGCCAAGTGTGGGAATAACAAGCTCTGCCCCAAGGGTTATAAAAAACAACATCAAAAAGAAGTCACGCAGTGGTTTTACCTTCACTGAAATTTGTATATGTTCTGGGAGAGCAGAGAGCGCAAACCCTGCCAAAAAACCACCGATTTCAAGACTTAAACCAAAAACTCTTGCAACAACAATTGCAGTCCCTAAGGCCCAAGCGATACTTCCAATTAATACAAGTTCACTTGAAGTGCCAAGTACTTTTTCATAAAACAGTGGCAAAAGGTATTTTGCAAACACCATAACAAGAAGCAATAAGAGACTTGCTCGAAACATAATAGAGCCGATTTGGTATAAGTTTCCCCCACCACTTGTTAGCCCAGTTAACACAATCATAACGAGAAGTGCAAAAAAATCTTGCACAAGTAAAAAACCCACCGCGATTTTGCCATACAAGCTTGATAAGTCATTTTTTTCAGAAAGGAGCTTCACTACAATAATGGTTGAAGAAAAAGTTAAGGCGAGGGCAACATAGACGGCAGGGATTGAAGCCAAGCCAACAAGTCTGGCAACAGCGTAGCCTAATGCTGTTGTAACTAAAATCTGCAATGCCCCAGTGATTAGTGACACTTTCCCAATTGTTTTAACGTCAGTTACGGTAAGTTCAATACCAACCGTAAAAAGAAGTAACGTAATTCCCACTTTTCCTAACTGCTCAAGCATTGGTGTGGGAGGGAAAACTCCCGTTGCTGACAAAACTACTCCTGCCAAAAGGTACCCAATCAGAGGTGGTTGTTTCACAAGTTTTGCAATTATCCCTGCTACAGCAGCCGCTATAATCAGGAGGGCAAATTGGGCAATGTCCATTCTTAGAGAGTACGGGTTTCACTGCAATATTTCAAGGAAAAATTTAGGCACTTACTACATTTTGGTAGGTACATGGCGCAAATTACCTGATTGAACAATGAATATCTCGAGATTTTTGTTTTTAAGCAAGATTTCTCATGATGAACAGAAACAGATACTAACCGACCAAGAGGAGGCTTTTTTGCCTCCTCTTGTATAATAAATTGTATGAATAACATTTACCCAGAGGAAATAGGTTTTGTAACAACCAACCACAAGTTAGCTAAACAGGTTTTTGAAGATGGTATCGGTTTGAAATTGCTTTTTAAAAATGCCACTTCAAGGCTATATCGACTCAACGATCAAACAGAATTAAATGTTTGGACTGATGGAATGGAGCATCCTTTGTCACAAGCATACATATCCTTTGCTTCTGATAAGGAAACCATTTTAAGAACGGCAAGGGTCGTTAAGAACTGGGGGGATGGTGTCAACTTAAAAAGAATAAAAACGGATGAGGAAGAAACTTTCCTTTTTCTCACCATAAACTTTCCAGACGGATCAGACTTAAGTCTTTCTAATCAATATTGGAATGGGAATGGTTAATAAGTTTAAGATGCGAATGCCTTCATTACATCTGATAAGTCATCTGGTAAATGTGCTTCAAGTGTCA
>CAYQUL010000065.1:0-4670 GCA_964420735.1 uncultured Gammaproteobacteria bacterium | reverse complement strand
AAAGCGGGAGTAGTGGAAGGCGTATACCAGAATGCGGAGGGACTTATTAAAATCAGCAAACTCCCAACCAAAGAAGTTCTTTATTCTCAAGTGGTTGGAGCAGTAGCAGGCCCAATGTACGGGCTTGTTGGTACATTACAAGGAAACTTACAAAAATTGGTGTATTTGTTGAAGGCGAAAGTCGATCAATCAAACGCATAATTGTAAATTTTAAAGGAGGTGAGCTAACAATGGCAGAAGAAAAAACAGTATCAAAAAACGTCGCTAAACTAGTTGAGGAAGTGTCAGCATTAACAGTGCTAGAACTTTCTGAACTCGTCACTGAGTTGCAAGAAAAACTCGGTGTCTCTGCTATGCCTATGGCCGCAGCGCCAGTCGCTGCCGCCCAAGCCCCAGAGGCAGCAGCCGCTGATAGTGGAAGCTCAACTCAAACAGTCATATTAACCAATGCCGGTGCACAAAAAATCGCCGTCATTAAAGCCCTTCGTGAAATTAATCCTAATTTAGGACTTAAAGAAGCGAAAGACATGACTGAAGCAGTTCCAGCAGAAGTATTGAAAGATGCAAAAGCTGAAGAAGCTAAAGTTGCAGCAGAAAAGCTTAAAGCCGCAGGCGCAACAGTTGAATTGAAGTAATCTTTAGGATTATTCATTAACCTTAAAATACCCCTCGAAAGAGGGGTTTTTAAGTGGGGAAACTCACTTTACTCTCCTTGTTGACCCTACTTTTTTTCTGTGATGGTTTGCTGTATAATACGCTTATAGGTTTTTGTGGTTTGAATTGCAGGTTTACATTACCGTCAGCAAAGGAAAATGAGATGTTTGATTCACATAGCCAGCAACAGGCTGAGCAAGCGGTTGTTCAGTTACTGGAGCAGCAAGGAATCCGTTCGACATATAACGCCGAAAGTGGGGTAATTATACTTCCAAGACCTGATCGGGATGTTGCAAAGCAGGTCAGCGGAATACTTTCATTTTTACTTGAGATCGTTAGGCAAAACGATCTGTATTTAGATAATGCCCAAACTCGAGAGAATTTGATCGAAATTTTCATTCAAATTTTTGCAGCACACCGTATTGCAGTGGAGTATGACCAGGCGAGTGGATCGCTGCTTGTACCTAAGGGTTTTGAGTCAGTTGATCACGAACAACTCGGAAAAGTGCTCACGTACGTACTGTATTTATTAGGATACCAGGACGCAGTCTACAAAGATTCGCAGGTCTCCTACAACGATAAGTACGGACTAAACACAATATCTATTATCAATTGGTAAGTGTATAAACCCGCCAGATTGGCGGGTTTCGTACTTTTACGCACGTGATATACTTTTTCATTGCGCTTAAGTAACTACAAACAATTTTTTGTAAGGAGCATGGGTTTTATGGCCATTCCTCCCGAACAACAAGATGAAGAACAACTTATTCGACCAAAATTGAGGCAAAGGAAAGCCCCAAGAGGAACAACAACGCATGACGAGACACATGCCAATGAGGGCATTGACGTCTATGCCATTTACTATCAAGACCGTGAGCGGTCCGACGAGGAAGAACTGATTGAAGCCCGGGAAGGGTAGTACACAAAGACCTTATGTATTAACTATATAAGGTCTTTATTTTGTAATATTAGCCTTAAGCCAGGTAACAAATGAATCAGGCAGCGACATGACTGACAGGCGAGGCTGACGAACAAGCCTAAGCTCTGCAAATTGAGCTTCCGCTTTGATTTGACCCAAGGAAACATAGGGCTCACTAAATTTACGCTCAAAATGAAAGTGGGGAACTTCGCCAGTTTGAGCAACAGTAGCCTCACCAACAATAGCCTTTACCCGTCCGGTATGGTAAATATACACAATATCCCCTAGTTTCATGGATTTTAGGAAGTTTTTTGCCTGAGGGTTGTTAACACCAGTCCAAGGGGCAATTTTGTCCCGTGCCAAATCATCTATCCCATATTCATTTTCTTCAGTTTTTGCTAAAAAAGAACTCATCCGTGCATTTTATCAAATTAAGCAAAAAGTAAAAATAACAACTTATGGCAAAGATATAAAACATTAATAACAGAAAATAAAAAATTAAAAAAAAGTAAAAACAAAACATGAAACGTAAAACAAATTATTAAAAAAACAGACAGAAAAAATAAATGTATTTTTTACTAAAGTATTTTTGTCTAACATGTTTTTAAAAAACCATAAACACTTTCTCTAAAAAAATACGCTTTACAAAAGACAACTAAAAAAACTTACAAAAAGGGAATTCGCATGTACGTCTAAAGAGTAAGGAAACCAACCAGACAGGCCTTAAAACGCATTTTGTGAAGCCCTGTTTTAGCCTCAAATGAAGTGATAATTTCAATTTAAACAAAAAAACAAATCCCGCCAATTTTTTTTGGCGGGAGACAAACTACTGGACCCAAGCATACCTTAAAAAGGTATGAAACATGTTTGGCAAAGACTTACAATAAAATGACAAAAGCATTTCATTGTCTGACATACTTTGTCCAGACTTCAAAAGTCGTTTACTATTTGTGTCCACGGCGTCTGTTAGCGTCTTATGAACCTCGTCGGGCGTTCGTTCTGGATGAAACTCAACACCCAAGTGAATACCGCTACGGAAAGCCTGAACGCCTCCAGAACTTTCAGCCAATAAAACAGCATTTTCAGGCAATCTTGTAATCCAATCAGCGTGGTTCTCAGGGGCTGAAAAACTGGATGGTACGTCGCACAATAGTTGTTCATTAATACCAAAGGTATTTTTGTGAACCAGGCTCCATCCCATTTCAGTTGTTTTACCTTTTTGAACTGCTCCTCCCAATGCTTCAGCCAACATCTGAGCTCCAAAACACACACCAAAGATCGGTATCTGCTGCTCCCCCGCTGCCTTGATAAAGGCAATTAAATCACGTTTCCAGCTCACTAAGTAGCGCTTGCCCTCTTTGTTGAGTCGAGCATATGAGGCATAGCTTGAGCCTGTGATAATAATTGCCTGATAATCGTTAACAAACACAGGTAGGCTCAATTTTGCACGGTCTTCCCGTTGAACAAGGGTATACCCCGAGTCTTTTGGAAGCGAGTTAATGAGCGTAACGTCCCAATTATGGTCAAAGTACTGCCTGCTAGAAAAGGTGAGTGGCAGCATTTGAGCAAAAGGGTAGCCTGAAGGGTGTACGTTTACAAAAAGCACTTTCCCCAAAAGTAATGTTTCCAACCAGTCCTCCTTATTTCTCGTCTCGATTAATTAACACAACCTCGTCTATTCCACGAGCATGAAACTCAGCTTCATTTGGCGCCTCACCTGTGTAGAGCACTGTTATCAAAGTTTTATTGTCATTAATACTCATAAAAGCCACTGTTTCTTTTAAGTGCTCAAAACTCACGAATTTAGTCGTGACAAGACCACTTTTAAGTGCTGGTCTGGCTGTTAACCCAAAGCGGCACTTGTAAGACAGGAGCCCTAAGGACAAATGGAACCCATACAAATTTGTGTCCTGCCCAAAGCGCACCTCACCCTTACCAAGCTTACGCGCAAACAGCAATGTTGCAAAATCTACAAACGCACCCATATTATAAGACGTCCCCTCTCTCTTTTCAACCACACCATACCCCACACTCAAGTGGTCAGCTTCAATTGTACAGATGTTTCCACCGATAAAGGCGCTGTTTTGGTATAAAAAGACACCTCCGAGTTGTTTATTTTTCCCTTTCTTTTCTTCATACCAATTTAGGGTAAGTTTTAGATTCGGTTTATCTTTTTGTGACAGCAGGTTGGTGTATTTTGCAAGCCACAACTTATACTGATCTAGCGATAAATCGCTAATGTATTCGATAGAAATCCCCTCTTGGCTATATTCTTTAAACCACTTTTTAAGTGACTTTTTGAGGCGGTCAGCTTTGATAAATTGAAATAAGTCAGGGTAGTTTTCAATGTGCGCCCGCCAAGAAACCTTCAAAGGGCGTACAAAGCCGAAGTTGGGTTTGCTTGAGGTGAGGTTAACAATATCAGCATCGACAGTCGTCTGACTTTCGTCAGTGATAGTAGCAATTGTTAGGTCAAAGAAGGAATCATTCTTCATTTGGTTCAAGGGGAGCAGGTATTTCAATGATGTTTAAACGGTTATAAAGCAGTTTTACAAGCTGCTTTGTGTCATCATTTAACTCTGACTTAGACTTAAGCATTGCAACCGTGCGAACTAGCCTCAACACACGTGCACCAGGCTTAAAGATAGTCCCATGAAATGGCACTCCCTCGGTCAAAAGAAACTCTTCTGGGTATTGGATATCCTCATAGCGATATCCTTCTTTGACGTAGGAGAGCGTGTTGTTTGTTTTGTCAAAGCGATAAACCCCTGCTGGTAAATCGCCACTAACTTTGCTCCACTGGTCAGTCTTTGTTTCTAAAATTATCTGTGAACCATTCAAGGTTTGATTAAATCCTCTAGAAACTTTGTCAAGATCAAAATCATAATCACAGTTTAAGTGCTCCGCAATGTGATAGTAGTCCATTGGTAGTAGTCCTTTAGCCGACTGCATCATTGTTAAAATTGGGAAGGCGTCTGTGTACCTTGGGTTACATTCAACTGGGTATACCACTCCTTCGGCTTCATTTACCATAAGGTCAAGCCCGAAGATACCTTTATATCCGCTTTTTCCCATATAGTCTCCAAACTTACGTGCA
>CAYQUL010000064.1:3345-4974 GCA_964420735.1 uncultured Gammaproteobacteria bacterium | reverse complement strand
CTAACAAAACTGTTTGGGAAGTTGCACAGTTTTTTACAGATAATTTTTATGAATCAATGGATCAGTTGGGGGTATTACGCCCTTCTGTTATTTGCAAAGCGACTGACCACATTCCAGAGCAAATTGCCTTAATTGAAAAACTGTTTGAAAGGGGACATGCATATGAAACAGATGAGGCTGTCTACTTTGATGTTGAAACGTTTCATGAGTATTGAAAGCTCCTTGGTCAGTCTCTCGACCAGAAAAAACAAGCCGTTCGTGAAGCAGTTGAAACAGGAAGTCACAAAAAGCACCCAGCTGACTTTGTGTTGTGGTTTAAACGAGTTGGAAGATTTGAAAACCATATCATGCACTGGGACTCGCCATGGGGAGATGGCTTTCCAGGTTGGCACATAGAGTGCTCAGCTATGAGTATGAAATACTTGGGAGAACAGTTTGATATCCATACTGGAGGAGAGGATCATTTGCCTGTCCATCACCCTAATGAAATTGCACAAAGCGAAGGAGCTACCGGAAAGCAGCCATTTGTGAGTACCTGGGTCCACTATAGTCACCTTCTGGTTGATGGTCGCAAGATGAGTAAAAGCTTGGGTAACTTTTATACAGTTGACGATGTAACTTCTCGTGGGATTGACCCACTTGCCTTAAGATATCTGTATTTTACTGCCCACTACAGCAAGCACATGAATTTTACCTGGGATGCACTTCTTGCAGCCCAGTCTGCCTTAAGAAATTTACAAGACGCAACTCGCTCACTTTTGACTGACGATCGTGACCGACGAACAGCACTTTCACCTGAGAAGCTTGAAAAAGTGCAACACTTTAGTCAACAATTTTTAGATTCGGTCAGTAATGACTTAAATACTCCACAGGCCTTGGCCGTTGTTTGGGAAACCATTAAAAGTAATATTCCTGAGACAGACAAGCTAGACCTGTTATATTCCTTTGACGAGGTCTTAGGCTTTGGTTTGCGAAACATATCAAAAGCCACCCCAGACATCCCACCGGAGGTAAGTAGGTTACTTGTTGCCCGGAACCTTGCACGAGATAATAAACAGTTTAATGATGCAGACGCCTTGCGCGTGAAAATTGAAGAGGCTGGCTTTGAAGTTTTTGACACCCCAGAAGGGGCGCGCTTGAAAGCGAAAATGTAATACAATAAGGTTATGTACACTTCCCGTCGGGCAAGTCCTCTATATGTGCTTCTTTTTGTAGCAGCCCTTGTGGCCCTAGTTCTTTTGGCTCTTCTTACCTTTCGTTTTGGTGGACAGGTAAACTCGTTGTCTCTTCGAGTTGAGGAACTTGAAAAAAAACCGGTGACACAATTAATTCGCGAAACGACCCCTGAAGCCGGACCAAGTGGGCAACCACAAATAATCTATGCGACACCAGTACCTACACCCGGCACAGCCACAAGTACGGTTCCACCCGTTGCTTCAGCAACGCCTAATGCCAAGGTACGTCAAACAACCTTTTTACCAATAGTTGTTTTGGGATCAACGACTAAAAATGACTGGACTGATGTTGTGGGAAGTGATTTTAGTGTTAACCTCTCAGTTGAGTATGGAAGTGGGTCATATGTCACTTGGGACGCAAATCTTTCAGTAGAGTCAGGAAGTGGGGAAGCTG
>CAYQUL010000064.1:0-3335 GCA_964420735.1 uncultured Gammaproteobacteria bacterium | reverse complement strand
GGAAGCTGCTGCACGGCTGTATGATGTAACTGATTCAGTTGCCGTTCCAGGGAGCGAAGTTACGACAACTTCTGCTCAAAGCAAAGTTATTACATCAAGCCGCTTAAGTATGCTCAATGGACAAAACAATTACCGAGTTCAAATTAAATCAAAAACCTCAACAACTGCCTCATTTTTTGGTGGACGGGTAAAGTTTGTCTACTAGGCACAAAAAAACTCCCCCTGGGTAGGGGGAGAGAGTTTATAAGCTTCTTCGGTTGTGCTTCATACGAGCACCTTTTGTTTCACTTTTTCTCGCCGCTCTTTTTTCAGCTAGCAGCGGAAAAAGTTTGCCATTAAGCTCTGCCGCAATTTGCAGCAAAAGCTCTGGCTCGTCAACTGAGAGTAGCAGTGCATGTGCATCACTTGTATAGCGGCACAGCAAGATAAGTTGCATCAACTCATCGCCTTCCATCAAGGCTTTGTTTAAAGCCTCATGAGCAATGTTAATTAATAGCACCCCTCGTTCACGGTCGAGTTGATAGGCTACCTTTTCAGGAAGCGTTACCCATTCTGGTTCAAGCATCTTTGCTTTAAGCCTTGGACGGACTTCTCGTCCGGCGTCCACCGCAAGTTTAAAGACTGCACGATACCCAACTTCCTTTGAGTTTAAGTTAAAGCGATATTCGTGTGCCCCTCGAACAACTACTGAGTCAGGTGGAAGAACACGGATGATGTACTGGCCATTCTTAAATGACTTGCCAAAATCAACCTGTCCGGTGATATTTGTTGTCTGCAGCGAGATTGTCTGCCTTGTGCTATTTAAGAGTTCAACGGAAATGTCAAAAACTCCCTGACCATTTTCGTTTAAAACTTTAGCACGTATGCCAACTCTCACATGAGGAGTACTTTCCACCCCTTTTGTACTAGCTCGGTTACCTTCGTGGGTTACAATCCCTGGATTTCTGTGCCATGAGAAGTACTCAACAAGCGTTAAAGCCTCGCGAGTTGCACGCACAAAGTCATCAATAAATTCTTGATTGGACTTCTCCGTATGAATGCGCAGTGCATTCTTCAACTTCTCTTTAACGACCGGCTCAAGTTTTTTCAAGGCATTTATCCACAGTTTTTTTGCCTCAGTGTCATCAATCATGTCTTTCTGAGCGTTCCAAAGTGCTGCGTCAATCATGTATTGTGGAAACTGAATTTCACCTCCTAGTTTGTTCCAAGGGTGGTGATTTAGCTCTTCAATTGCGGTAAGGCGGAAAACTGGCGTATTTCGTCTGGTGACGAAAGGCGAGTTTGTTTCTTTTAAGGGATCGTAAAAGAGGCTTAAGGTAAATGGTGCTCCATCAGCTGAGGTTGTCTCTCCAGAGTACACAAGACTACCTTTCACTTCCTCTTTGGTAACTTTTACCCATATCTTTGATGATGGCAAGTGTCTGGTAAAGTCACCAACATACACACTAACAGCATCAGGGTTAATTTTGCCTCTCAGATACGAAAGGATTCTGCCTGGTGTCAATGAACCACTTTTGCTGGTCGTAAGGGTCGTATCATTAAACCCGGACAAAACTACCTGTGTCCCGTGGCTGAGTACATTGCCAAAGGGATCGGTTAAGGGCGTTTCGTGAGCAATGATTTTTGATTCCATAATCCAGTCTTTGTAAACATTGATTTCTGGCATTTCAAGAGAGAAAGACTGACCACGTGGCATTGGTGTGCCAAGTTTGGTCAACTCATCAATAAGCCATCGAGCAGGGCGGGAGATAATTGTCGCATTTTTTGCATATGTCATATATGCAAGCGCTCCAATTCCTCGAACGCCACTGACATTGTCCCCAGCTTCTTGATTCTTTGGTGAATAAGACACAAAGTCTGAAAGCCAAACAAGTGAATGCCGTGCGGCATTACTGAGTTTAGCTCGGATATCAGGAACGGTTTTGGCGTTGTGGCTAAAATAATCAGCTAAAATGTGCTGATCAGATTTGGCCATTACGGGAAGCATTCCACATCCATTATCGGTGACTTTGATTTGTTCAGTATAAACTGCCACCCAAATCGTAGGTTTCAAGTCATTGTTCTGCATCGCGTCTGCTGCGTTTTCAATCGGTTGCCAAAAGGCGTCTCTGGGCGTTGCATACACTTTGCCCAAGTTATACATGGCGTTTGGCAGATGTAACTGTTTTGTTCCTGAGTAGACAACAATTTCATTTGTCTGTTTCATTTCACGACTCCTTTTAGTTTTAAAACTCCTTCACGTACGGGTGTTTGAGAGGACAAAACAAGCATTTTCTCTGAAAGGCGACGCAAGAGATCTCGGTTGGTTAAACAAAATTCGGCGCGAGCTTGACTTTCTCCTTCCATCAAGTCTGTCAGAAATTCATCGAGACTGACTAGTTCTTGGCTCTCGTTTCCCGAAGGCTCCTCAAACAAGTATCCTGACTCTTTTGCCCCTCGAGTTTGTGAAAGAAGCTGTTGCACCTCTTTTGTTTCAAACTCATCAGGAAATCGTTTTTCCCACCATGTGGTGAGATTTTTAAACGACCATCGGCGAACCATCCCAGGTTGTCCTGGTCGATTCGGAATGTTTGTTGGATCAGCTTGTAGTAGTTGGGTACGACGAAAAAGAACTGCATAAAGGTCCGACATTCGTGACTCAATAATGCGACTTCCAGACAAGACATCTCGCCAACTTCGTCTATCAACACCTAGTTCATCTCGCAAACTCTCAAGGTCAATTCCGTTAGGTCCTTCGCTCCAAAGCTTTAAGGCAGTGGACAGCTCAATTGCGAACTTGCTTTTTTGGCGTACAGCCATGGTGACTCCTTATTTGTATATTTTCAAAGATCTGAAACCACAAAAACAAGGGTTTCTCGGTTCAGAAGGCTATTTTACACGAAAAGGACTTGCATTTCATGAGCAAAAGCCCCATAATACCCGTTGCACAGGATTGTGTATCGCTTTTTGTTCGAAAGGAACAAACAATGGCTGATGTAGTCGAACGATTAATTGATCAAGACGAACTTTTGGCTGATATCGTCAAGTCAGGTAAAAAAGGCCTATCTTACTCTGAACTGGCCCTTTTATACCTTGGTACTGAAAATCCGCCGCGTCTTGTAGCTGGGAAGACTTTTAAGCCAGCCTTGATGACACTTAAGCGAGCGAAAAAGATTGTCAGAGGGGGATCTGACGGCACCCAATGGGTAGCAGTGGAGGCAAAAAGATTGCCAACTGATGCGCCAGCTAAAGCTAGCGAGGAGCTCCCCGTTTCAAGCGCCGGGCTGGTTTTCCGCTCAATAGGGCCAGGAAAAATTGCATCGCGATTGGTTGCGGCACTTCACCGTATTAACGTT
>CAYQUL010000063.1:0-5020 GCA_964420735.1 uncultured Gammaproteobacteria bacterium | reverse complement strand
AATTTCTGAAACTCGAAAGCCTTTCTTCTTAACCCCCTTCACAATATCAAGCATTCGTGCTTGAACACGATTAGTATCAGTCCCAAAAAGAGCGACAATCTTCATACCTGACAGTATACCAGGCATAAAAACACGGGAGGACATGCCTCCCGTGAACCGGCTACAAATTAATAATCAGGATTAGTGCGGCACCTACAATTGCGATTGCAGAACCAATTGGATGCATCTCAACATTTGGTACCGTGTACAAAACTATCCCGATAGATAACAGTACTACTGAAAAAAGATGTAACCGCTTTTCAAGGGTGCTCACTTTCTTAAGGACCATCATGAGTTGTTCCTCGAGTGTACCTTCAGCTGGTTTGTCAGCCATTGTTACCTCCCTGACTTTGGGACAACGGTAAACAAAAGCCTCGCAGCTGACCACCCAAACAATCCTGATACAGCTACCTTAATGGGCAGCTGAACGGGTAAGACCATAGCAAGGACTACCCCACATACGAGAAAACCAACAACACAGACGATTATCATTATTGGGCTTTTAAAAAACCACATACCGCCTCCTTAAATGTGCTATGGGATATTGTATCACAAAGACAAATATCACTCAAAAATGACTATCATAACGAGCTTCAAGTTCATGGAGTTTGTCATGAAAACCTCCCTTTCCTCTGGTGTGCGCAAGAAGTGCACCTGAGAAGTTTTTTGGTATATGAGACAACTCGTGCAAAAGCACTTTGTCTTGCTCACGAGGCTCCATTTTGTCGTAGCGCTCAGCGACAACTTCCAAACAGTATCCCGGCGGCGTGTGGAGTGCTAATTGCCAAATTTTACTCATTCCCCAAATACGTGCTACTGCTCTAGAGGTTGTGTTAATTGATCGGAAACAATAGATGTTTTCTATATTAACCCAATCAATTTTAAGTGTGGGAACCAAAACAGCAAGGCGCGAAGCAACGTCAGGTGCTTCTACCCATTCCATTGGTTGAGGACGAGCCCTTTTTCTAGGACTTCTTCTTTTTGTCGACTTTACGCGGAACCACATCGTCAATGAATTTTTTGAGTTTTTCAGTTATGTCTGTTGTATATATGTGAGTCATGGCAATTGCTAATGCATCAGCTGCATTATCAAAATGAGTTTTTTTGCCAACTTGACCCACGGCCTTTGGTCCTAGTATCACTCGTACCATCTCAACCATCAGTTTTTTGTCAGCTCTTCCATCGCCTGCAACAACCTTTTTAATAGTACCAGGTGCATACTCTGCAACTGGTATATTTTTGTAGGCTGCTGACAGAAGCATCACGCCCTGTGCTTGTCCAACTCGAATTGCAGTCTTTACGTTTGAAGAGAAAAATACTTTCTCGATAACCATAATACTTGGCTCGTGCCTGTCGACAATGGCATTTAATTCTGTGTAAATACTAATAAGTCGTTTTTCTGGAGAGATATCTTTGGCTGTTTCAATTAAGCCAAACTCGACAATTTGAATATCATCGTCATATGCATCAAGAATCGCAAACCCGGTAGTGGCTGTTCCTGGGTCAATTCCGAGTACGCGTATCATCTGGTAAGCCTACACTATAACGGACACAAAAAAAAGGCAGTGCGTATTTTGCACTGCCTTACATTAGGAAACTTAAAAAAAATATAAGTAAATGTGAGTTAGGAAGTCCGTCGTAGACCATCCCGGTAAGATTGTTATAGGCGCCCACCAGGCGCCAATATGGACTAGAGTTTTCTTCCTAACTCACTTTTGAAAAAAAGTAATATTTGCAGGCCTAGGTTCCAGACGACCTCCGTGTAAGGGGGGCACACGTATGTCAATAAGTACAGTGAATCTAGGATGATCAAAGTACCTAGACCTGCTTTCAGAAAAATTAATTAAGTAATGTACGTGACTTTACTGCACTAAGCAGCTTGGGTCTGTCTGAAACGGAAGTATAGAGTGGAAAAACAAAAAATGCAACAACGCCAAGACGTGTTTTGCTTATTTAGATTTAGACTTAGAAGCTTTGGTTGGCTTAACAGGAGCAATTTTCTTGTTAACACGGCTGTAAATTCGGTCAATTTCACGCTTACTTTTTGTTCTGACATAGTAGAGCTTGGCATGAGTCACACCATCAACACCCTTTTTGACAACTTCAACCTTTTCAATGACAGGAGCATGTAGCGGAAAAATGAGCTCAACACCAACGGTTCCACTCATTTTTCGAAGTCTGACAGATTTCCCCATATCTCGTCCGCCAATGGACAAGACCATACCTTCAAAAATCTGGACACGAGACTTGGCTTCAGCTGAGGCTGAATCAAAAATGCGTTGGTGGACACGAACCGTGTCTCCAACTCCGAACTCAATTTCATTGTGTGTTGCTGTAAGCGCCATATGTGTGCGTATTGTACCTGAAATACGAGCTGTTTCGCAAGCGCGAGTTAATGAAAGCCACTTTAGTTGGCCATTCTGTCCATTTCGAGGGCAACTGCAATCTTTCGAGACAAATCTTGGTCCCAGGTGACTCCAAATGGAACTTGTACCTCTCGCCTTACTTGACCCTCAAAAGAAAGGGTCACTTTCTGCTCTCCAGGGCGTGACATTAAAATTTCTTTAAGCAGCTTTAAGGTGTTGGTTTCAGTCCCATCAGGGATGCTAATTTTTAGTGTTCCTTGTGTCCCCTTCACGCTTTCAATTGTTTCAATTTGATCAACCAACATATTTGGCTTGTCATCCCGTGAATCAATCTTTCCAGTCAAAAGTACAGGCTTTTGCTCAATCCACATAAGGCGGGTTTGGGCATAGAGCTTAGGAAACACCACAACGTCTAAGGTTCCCGTTCCATCATCAACTTTTACAAAAGCCATTTCTGCTGAGCTTTTTTTGGTAATTACGACACGCACTTCGCTAATTACCGCGGCAATTTTAATTGGCTCTTTTGGCCGCGGCATGTGTTCCATCGTAACCTCATCAATGCGATGGGTTTTATATGGAGACAGTTCACTAATCATCTCGTGAATTGGAGGAGCGGATAGAGAAAATCCCATCAGTTCCCGCTCGAGAGAGACTAGAGTGTCTTCGTTATACTCAGGCTGTTGGGTGTAGGTGTGGGTAATACTGACCGTTGCAGCTTTAGCTAACTCCTCCTCTTCCTCACCAAAAAGCCCGATTTGGGCACCGTTATCTCGTTTTTTTGTTTTGTCTCGTATTTCCTCTAAACTTTCAATTAAGGATGCCCTGTTTCCAAATGAGGCCAAAGCCCCAACTTTAATCAAACTTTCAACCACCTTTTTGTTCACTTTCCTCGCATCAACTCGCTGACAAAAATCGACAAATGAGGTAAACAAACCGTCTTTGCGGGCTTCAATAATGACTTCAATTGCAGCCTTGCCCACGTTTTTAATGGCAGAAAGGCCAAAACGAATTGCTTTGTTGTTTAACGACTCGTCATTTTTAACAATGGTAAATCCTACAAAACTTTCATTTATGTCTGGTGCCAAAACTGTAATACCCATACGACGACATTCGTTAATGGCTGCTGAAATTTTTTCGATATCACCACTTTCAGCGGTCATTAATGCTGCCATATATTCAACTGGGTAGTTGGCCTTCATATATGCCGTCTGATAGGCAACCATTCCGTAACTTGCAGCGTGTGCTTTGTTAAATCCATATGACTGGAATGGCTCAAACAACGTCCAGAGGGTTTCTGCAAACTGAGCAGTTTGTCCATTGGCAACAATTCCCGTTTGAAACTTCTCTTTTTGTGCAGCCATTTCCTCAGGAATTTTCTTACCCACTGCTTTTCTAAACTTATCTGCTTCTTCCCAGGTGTAGCCAGCAAGGTCAATTGCACAGAAGAGAAGATCATCTTGATACACAATCAAGCCATATGAGGCCGCCAAAAACTTCTCCATACGAGGGTCTAGAAAACGAACCTGGGAGGGATTTTGTTTGCGTTCAATGTACTCAGGGATAACCGCCATTGGTCCAGGGCGATAAAGGGCGACCATTGCCATCAAATCCTCAATTCTTGTGGGCTTTAAGTCAATCAGGTACTTTGTCATTCCTCCACCAGACAGTTGAAACACTCCCATTGTTTCTCCACGGCCTAACATCTCAAACGTCTTTGAGTCATCCAGTGGAATAGAATTTAGGTCAACTTTATGCCCATTTGTTTCTTGAACGTTCTTCACGGCGTCTCCTAGAATGGATAAATTTCGAATTCCTAAGATATCGAATTTAATTAAGCCGACTTCTTCACAAGCGTGAAACTCATACTGGGTCACAATTTTACTTCCTCCTGGTTCGTCGTTCTGAATAGGACTAAATTCACGAATATCAGTTGGGGCAACGACAACACCGGCTGCGTGGATTGAGATGTGTCTGGCACTGCCTTCAACTTGCCGAGCCAAATCAAGAATTTTCTTAGCGTCACGATCGTTGTCATACAAGGCCTTAAGTTCCGGGTTTGCAACAAGCGCTTTTGTTACATCAATCGGAAAACCCTGCTTGGGTGGTGGAATAAGTTTGCTAATTCTGTCCCCAGTCGCATATGGAAACCCCAGCACTCGCGCTACGTCCCGAGCTGAGGCCCGAGCAAGCATTCGACCAAACGTACAAATTTGTGCAACCTTTTCATGGCCATAGGTGTCAGCGATATAGTGAATAATGTCGTCTCGACGAACGTCAGACACATCAAAATCAATATCTGGTGGGGTTGGTCGATATGGGTTAAGGAACCGCTCAAACGGAAGATAGTATTTCATAGGGTCAACAGTTGTTATCCCTAAGACAAAAGAGACTAAACTTCCTGCAGCTGAACCACGAGTGTTAGTTATAATCCCCTGTGAATTAGCCCAATGCACCATACTCATAACGATCAAAAAGTATGGGGCATAACCTTTTTGAATAATAATACCAAGCTCATAATCAAGTCTTTCCTTTGTCAGTGCGTCAAAGTCTGGAATTTTCTCTGCAAGACTTTTGTTTGCAAGATTTCTGAGATAGTCTTCTGCCGGCTCCCCTGT
>CAYQUL010000062.1:0-5155 GCA_964420735.1 uncultured Gammaproteobacteria bacterium | reverse complement strand
AGGACCCTCTTCTGGGTCTCGTATTGTTTTAGATTGAGGAACAAGTGTCGTCAACTCTGATAGTGGAGAGGCGTGATACAAGATGGCAGGAACATCAACGGTAAGCATTCGTTTGGGTGACTTACTTCTCACTGAGATAAAACCACTTTGTGGCGTAAACATATCGGTATGGTCTCATAAATGAAGAATAATTTCGAGTGACGGTTGGATAGCGCTTTGGTAAGCAACTGAAGCTAAAAAACTGTGTGGTGGTATATACTCATCAATATGAGTAAGAAAATCTCAATTGTAGTTCCTTGCCACAACGAAGAAAATAACCTTGTTCCACTGTACGAAGCCATTGCCGCAGTAGTTCCAAAAAAGTACCACTTTGAGGTCATTTTTATCGATGACGGAAGTCGCGACTTAACACAACAGGTTGTCAGAGCTTTGGTGACAAAACACAACAATGTAACCGGCATTTTTTTCCACCGACAAAGTGGTCACCAGGCTGCACTCAAGGCAGGTATCAGTGCTGCAGCCGGGGAGGCAGTGATTACCATGGATGCAGATTTTCAGCATCCACCTGAGACAATTGCACAATTTATTGATGAATGGGAAAAAGGAGCTGACCTTGTTATTGCTCAAAAGAAAGAGGACAAAACAAGTTCCATTGCGATGAGAATAAAGCGGAAAATCGGGTACCGTATTTGGGACCTGGTGTCAGACGGACGAGTGCCACCACGGGTGTCAGACTTTCGACTAATGGGTAAAGGGGTTGTGTCATTTGTTAACCAATCAAAGGAACATGAACTTTTTTTAAGAGGGCTGGTGACGTTAGCTTCACGGAAAACGGTTGTTGTTCCCTATTCGGTTGGGTCAAGGCTTCATGGAAAATCATCATACAACACTAAAATGTTTGTCCAGCTATTTATGAACGGTTTTGTTTCATTTAGTATCAAACCACTTCGGGTAGGTTGGATGGCAGGGATTATTCTTTTTATCGGGTCTGGTATCTACATTGCTTTTGATATTATTACTGCCATTTTGTCCCATCGGCCTATTATTGAAGGATGGACAACTATCGTTGCTTTGCTTTTTGCGATGAATAGTGCGATTTTAATTTATTTGGGGATTATAGCTGAGTATATTGGAATTATTTTCAAGGAAGTTAAGTCACGACCACAATACATAATTGATGAAACAATAACTTCCAAAGAATGAATGTAATATTTCATGCTGACGACGCTGGTGTGTCTTTTGGGACAAATGAAGCAATTATCCAAGCACACAAGATAGGGGTGCTAACTAGTACCTCGATTAGAACAAACGGTGTATGTTTTTCAGACATGGTAAAAAAACTGAAAGAGAACAAACGGATTGGTATTGGCATTCATTTAAATCTAACTGATGGAACGCCACACCTTCCGGCACTTTCAAGTAAACAAGGGCTTTATAAGCACAGCTTTTTTTCGTACTTTGTTCGACTTCAATTACTAAGAGACAAGTCCCTTTTAGACAACTGTATAAAGGAACTGGATTTTGAATTTACGATGATTAAAAAAATTGGACTTGCGGTTGACCATGTCGATGGCCAGGACCATATTCATATGATTCCTGTTTTATTTAAAGAAGTTATAAAACTGTGCAAAAAGCACAACATCAATCGCGTTCGTATTTCCGATGAGCCCATGCATTACTCTAGTATTTCTGATTTTTTTCGAATGATACGAACCGGTGGTGTGGTTAAGCGACTCGTTTTGTCTCTCCTATCAGGGGTTAATAAACTGCACGCTACAGCACACGGATTTGTCTTTCCAGATGCTTTTTACGGAGTTTTATACACCAGTAAGATGGATACCCAGACAATTAAGGCATCAGTTCTTGATGCCAAGAAAAGAAAGTATAAAACGATTGAAATTGCACTTCATCCTGCTTTTCCTCACTATAACGGTGAAACTGTCTTTACAAGCCCTTACTTTGCGTTTTATAGCAATGATAAGGCTCGACTGCAAGAATTTAACACCCTTACCGACCCGACACTTGGGTCCTTTATAAAAGCAAAAAAAATAACCCTCACTACTTTTTCTTCAATTTAAGTAGATAAACTTCGTTTTGAGAACTAACTAACTCATACTCACCGCGCGTCACCTTGTCTTCAAATAATTGAAGAGTTTTGTTTCGGTCGTAGTCAAGTACAAAATTATTCCAATTACTTTGTATAGATAAATCAGCGACTAAATAGTCCGGCGCTTTGTTGTGACAAACTTTCGAGTCGACTCGAACGGTACTATTCTCATCTAAACAGTTACTGATAAAATACACTTCGTTTCTTCCGGACAGTTGAGCTCCGATATTGTTTCCTGCTGCGACTGAAGCGTCATTTGGAATCTGTTGAACAAGGGCTCTTATTGAGTCTCCATATGAAAGGTTCCAAAACGATGATTGAAGGACCTTAATCGTGTCAGGCTGAATGTACCAATAGCTGGCCAAGGCTGCGACAATTAAGTAAAGCGACATATACCGATACGTTTTTTTTGGGAACTTTTTAACAACTTCAATTGTTGCCAGGGTTGAAAGTGTCGCAAGTAGCGCGTTGTAATGATACCCGAGTCCCCACCAGTTTGGGTTGTTCAAAAGAAATCTGCCAGCAAACTCTTCAAAAAAGAGTAATAAATGAGGGGGTGACAGAAGGGGAAGAAATGCGAAAGGGGCAAAAGTAAACCAGATAACTTCTCGCTTCTCTGGTTCGTTTACAAAATTCTGTACAAGTGTTGTGGGTGTAAAACTACTAGTTGCGCCACTAGGAAGATAAAAATAAGACCCCCCAAAGTAGTGTGGAATAGCTACAAAGATGAGTAACGCAAACAGAAGGGAGGCAACAATTGTTATCACAATTCCACGAATGTAATCTTTATAGCCAAGTGCTAGAAAAACACCAAACGCCGCAAGAAAAATAAGGTAATTTTCCTGGAGTCCCGCAAAAACTACCATAGCTAGATAAAAGGAGAGATATCTTTTCTGCTCATAGAACCAGACCATAAAGGCAAGCAGTGGCGCAGCCAGTGCCAGCGGATGGAAGTCAAATGCGATAGCATTATGAATTCCCCAAAACATGAGATACGAAAATGCTATTGAAAGAGACAATGCAAAGTTTTTTGTTTTCTCTAAGCCAATTTTATAAATTGGATATGCCCCAAGGGAAATAAGAACTGATTGGGTTAAAAGGATGACAATTGGTGATGACCAAAAAAAATAGATTGGGGAGAGCAAAAAGATACTGGGAGAAAAATGGTCAAGCCATGGGTGGTTTTCAAGAAGGGTTGAAAAAAGTGGTTTTCCATGAGCAACCTGCCAAATGAGTTGATCATAATACCCAAGATCAAACAAAAAACTTTGACCATTCATGTGACGAAGAATTGAAAAAAGGGAAAACCAAACAAAAAAGAAAACTATCAGGATCCAAATAGCGTATTGTGAAATAAACGATTTGGAGCGCATAGAAGCGAAAAATTACTTATTTATCGTATCAGGAAGTAGTTGTGCGATATAGGGGGTAATATTCCACTTTTTTGTAAATTCATCAAAAAAGGATCTGGTAACGTCTTCTTTTGTCTTACGTGCTCGAAGTAGTACATTTCTTGGTGTGTGAATGTCAGGTACAAATTCAAAAAGATCTACTGAGTATCCTCGTGCCCCAACGGCCAGTGCTCTTGCCGTATCAGTTACGATATCAGTAAGTCTCTCGCGAAGAATCGGAAATCGTGAGATCTCCTCAGATCGGGCTACTTCTTTTTTGGCTTGCAAATGATGATGGCAACAGGGACTTACAAAAATGTATGTAGCTTTACTGTTAACGGCCGAAATTAAGGCATCATCAGTCGCGGTGTCACAGGCGTGAAGTGCAACGGCAATGTCTACCTGTGGTAACTCAAACCCTTTAATTGCTCCACTTTTAAACGAGATTCCTTCAAACCCACACTCCGCAACATGCTTATTGTTTTCATGGATTAGTTCTTCATTTTGGTCAATTCCAATGACGTTTACAGAAAGCTTCAGGACCTCTTTTAAGTAGAAATATAAACAAAAGGTTAGGTAGGCGTTTCCACAGCCAAAATCAACAACAGTAACGGGGTTGTTTAAAGTGGTTGTGTCACAGGTTGCTTCAATTTGCTTAATAAATTCACTTACTTGTTTCCACTTGTCTTTCTTGTCAGCTGCCACTTTACCCTCTAACGTTGTTAGCCCAATTACCTTGAGAAACGGCGTGTTGAGTGGAATTTTTTCAGTTGCAACACGGTCATGGCTCACGCTTTTTTCAACACTACTTTTATGTGTTCTTTCAATCAGTTGTCCGTCTCTAGCTTCATACTGAATGAGGCTATCTGTTTTTTGTATGACAAAAGAGGTTACCTTTGAACGAAGCAAGATTCCCAGTAAATGGAAGGCACGGTCTTGTTCATAGTTTTGTGCAATATCTTTTTTCCCATCCCAAAAAGAGACTTGAAAAAGAGGCTGTTTTTTAATGATTACCGGTCGAATCGTTATTTTTTTGTATCGATACCCATGGGCTCGACCATCCCCTGAAACTCTCATCCACACAAAATCAGGTGCAACAAGTGCACCTGTCACATCACGATATCCTAATTTCTTTCCCATAGTGTAAAGTATAGCATACCAAACACCTATTCTCTACCTCAAAATGAGGGTTGAAGCTTACTGAGGAGGCAACTTGGGATAATGGCACTTTTTCCACTTTTTGCCACTTCCACACCAACAGACATCATTTCTCCCCATTTTTTTGTGAGTGGAACTCTTCATTTTGTGACCAGTTGATGAAAGTTTGGCAGTTGCATCATCAACCAAACCCATGTGGTCTGACTGGTCAACGTTTGTTATTGCTGTACTTAATGGGATCTCAGAAACTTGGCTGCTGGTTAAGCTAATTCTAAAGATACGGGTAGCAAGTTCTTGATCAATGTTTTCCAGCAGTTTCTCAAAAAGATCATAGGCTTCTGCTTTAAACTCAACTAATGGGTCTCTCTGGCCGTATGCACGAAGCATAACCCCTTCTCGCAAACCATCAACGTGGTCAATGTGGTCAATCCAAAGGTGATCAATCGCACCAAGATAGGCGTATTTTTCAATTTCACGCATCGCAGTACTTGTAACAGAG
>CAYQUL010000061.1:0-5345 GCA_964420735.1 uncultured Gammaproteobacteria bacterium | reverse complement strand
TTTTTGTGCAAAGTAGCTGTATTCGTCATGAGCGAGAATTAGAAGTAAAATGTGCTAAAATGGGCGATAAAACAAGTCAAGGTAGCTCAGCCGGTTAGAGCGCGGCATTCATAACGCCGAGGTCGAGAGTTCAAGTCTCTCCCTTGACACAAAAAAAAGATGACAGAGGCTGACTTGTGCTATTATTGCCTCATGGAAAAAAGAGTTTTTTCGGGTATCAAACCTTCTGGTCGGCTTCACTTGGGTAACTACATTGGTGCAATTAAGCAGTGGGTTCACTCACAAAACGATGGGTTAAATATCTTTTGCGTTGTTGACCTTCATGCAATCACCGTTGACCAAGATCCAAAAGAGCTTAAAGAACTGTCCCTTCAGTTAGTTGCTTTTCTACTTGCTGCTGGAATTGATCCAAAGAAGTCACTTCTTTTTGTGCAATCCCAAAACCCAGATCACGCGAACCTCGGATGGGTCCTCAATTGTTTTCTTACCATGGGCCAAATGAACCGCATGACCCAATACAAAGAGAAGTCAGAAGGGAAGGACTCTGTAAGTGTTGGTTTGTTTGACTATCCAGCTTTAATGGCAGCTGACATTTTGCTCTATGACACAACTCATGTTCCAGTTGGAGAAGACCAGAAACAGCATGTAGAGCTTACTCGTGATGTTGCCGAGCGATTTAATAATCGATTTGGTGAAACATTTGTTTTACCTACTCCTCAGATTCCTAAAATTGGAGGACGCGTGATGAGTTTAACAATACCTGAGAAAAAAATGAGTAAAAGCATAACTGACCCCAAGGGAACAATTGACCTATTAGACACACCCGAGGAGGCCAGAGCTAAAATTTTGCACGCAACGACAGATAGCGAGAATAAGGTTGTCTTTGATGAAGCACGTCCTGGTGTTGCAAATTTACTCTCCATTATGAGCAACCTAACTGACAAGACTATTTCACAACTTGAAAACGATTTTTCAGGAATAGGATACAAAGATTTCAAAGAAGCAGTGGCCAATGAAGTCAGTGCCTTTTTAACCGATATTCAAGAGAAATATACTCACTTTCAAAGTGAATCAATCCTGACCCCAATACTTGCTGAAGGACAGGCTCGTGCATATGAAATGTCTCACAAGAAACTCTCAGCAGTTTTTGATAAAATCGGTTTTCTTTAAAAACACATATGATCTCCATTGAAGAATTTGCAAATGTAGATATACGAGTTGGTACAGTAACTGCAGCTGAAGTGCCTTCTTGGAGCCATTGGGTGATGCGCTTAACGGTTGACTTTGGAGAAGAAATTAAGACTCGCAAAATTTTTTCTGGAATTATGAAATTTTATAAGCCAGAAGATGTTGTTGGCAAGCAATTTCCGTTTGTTGTTAACCTTGCACCTAAACGCATTGGTCCAAAGGGAGAAGATGGTGAATATGAATTTAGTGAAGGAATGATGATCATGGCAGCTCCTGGTGAGGAGCCTTCGGAAGACGTCTCACCAGTTCTATTTAATCTTTCAGCTCCTGTGCCCAATGGCACTAAAGTCCGCTAGCACTCAAAGCCCGTGGGTGATATACTAGCTCGTTAAAATACTTCATGAAACAAAAAAAACGTTTTGAATTAAAAATAAAGATTAACTTAAGTCGTGTACTTTTGGGGCTGATGCTTCTTCTGTTGTTTCTTCCATTTTTAGTAAGCATGGGACAAAACTCTTTCGCTGGCTCAAAAATAGATTTGTCTGAAGCCTTAAGTGATATAAGAACTGAAAAGGTTGCAAAAGTTGATGTGCAAGAAGACAGACTTGTCTTAAAATATAAAGATGATTCGGAAAAG
Source organism: uncultured Gammaproteobacteria bacterium (assembly GCA_964420735.1). Lineage (GTDB taxonomy): Bacteria > Patescibacteriota > Microgenomatia > UBA8517 > UBA8517 > CAYQUL01. Next base: position 3,520 of record CAYQUL010000061.1, on the reverse strand, counting down.
TATGCACTGAGAGAATCTGCAACAAGTTTTGCAGACCTTCTTCAAAAATCTGATATCCCAGCGGACAAGGTTAGCTACAGTGTTATTGATCAATCGATGGGCAAACTTGTTGGTGACTTAGTTGGCGTATTACTTCCTCTCCTTTTTATGGCAGCCCTGTTCTTCTTTTTGCTGCGCGCACAAAGCAAAGGGGCCCAAGACATTTTTAGTTTTGGACGCAGTAAAGCAAAATTGTTTGCAAAAGGGAAACAGTCAACTACTTTTGCTGATGTTGCCGGGGTAGACGATGCAAAGAAGGAACTTGAAGAAGTAGTCGACTTTTTGAAAAATCCGTTGAAGTATCGAAAAATTGGTGCCAGAACGCCTAAGGGAGTTTTACTTGTTGGGCCAGCAGGTGTTGGAAAGACGCTCCTTGCCCGTGCTGTAGCGGGAGAGGCCGGGGTTACTTTCTTTAGTATGGCAGGAAGTGAATTTATGGAAATGCTTGTTGGAGTTGGCGCTTCACGCGTTCGTGACCTTTTTGCAACAGCAAAGGCTCAAGCTCCTGCGATTATCTTCATTGATGAAATTGATGCAATCGGTCGATCGCGAAGTCGTGGATTTATGGGTGGACATGATGAGCGTGAGCAAACCTTAAATCAAATTCTTGTTGAAATGGACGGATTTACTCAAAATGACAATGTTATAGTTGTCGCTGCCACCAACCGTGGGGATCTTTTGGACCCGGCATTGCTTCGTCCAGGAAGATTTGATCGAAGGGTTGTTTTAGATATGCCAGACAAAGATGGTCGTTTGGCAATTTTAAAAATTCATGCCAAAGGCAAAAAGTTTGAGGAAGCAGTTAGCTGGGGAAAGGTTGCGGACCGTACGGTCGGTTTCTCAGGTGCAGATTTAGAAAACATGTTAAATGAAGCAGCAATTCTCGCTGCACGAGAAAACGTGAGTTTAGTCCGGATGAAAGACTTGGAAGAGGCTGCAACGAAGGTGAAGTTGGGTCCTGCCAAACGACGACTTCAAAGAGAAGAAGATCGAAAAATTACTGCGTATCACGAGGCAGGGCATGCAATTGTCACCCATTTTTTGCCAAATATGGATCCAGTGCACCGGATTTCAATTGTTGCTCGTGGAATGAGTCTTGGTCACACCTTAATTCCGCCAGCGAACGATCGCACTCACGAGACACGAAGTCGATTAATTGATCAAATCGCGGCAATGCTTGGTGGTCGTGCTGCAGAGGAAGTTGTGTATAACGAAATGACAGCAGGAGCTTCAAATGATATTGAACATGCGACAGCTTTGGCACGAGCTATGGTGACAGACTTTGGCATGAGTGTGTTAGGTCCAGTTAACTTTTCTTCAAATGGGGGAGACAGTGAGAACCCTTTCCAGCAAGCACAAGTTTCACCTGCAACCCTTGAGAAAATTGATTTGGAAGTGCAAAAGTTTTTGGAGACTGGGCGGAAAAAAGCAATTAGTTTAGTTAAAAAATATCGTAAACAGTTAGATAAAGTAACGAGTGAGCTTTTGAAAGAGGAAACATTAACCCGTGAAGATTTCGAAAAAATAGTAGGTGTAAAAGCATAAGGTACAATAGACTTCTCATGACACGACTGATTATCTTTGATGGAAACGCCATCCTTCACCGGGCGTTCCATGCCTTGCCTCCGATGAGCACTCCAACAGAAGAACCGATTAATGCGGTCTATGGATTAGTAGGGATGCTGTTTAAAGTGATAACTGACTTATCTCCAACCCATTTATGTTTTGCGTTTGATACCAAAGAGCCTACATTTCGAAACCAGTTGTATGTTGAATACCAAACCAACAGAGCAGAAACATCAACTGAACTTATCGGTCAATTCGAAAAAGCTCGCGATTGTGTTCAAGCATTTCATATTCCTTTTTATGAAAAACCAGGTTTTGAGGCCGACGATGTTATTGGAACAATAACACACCATTATGAGAATGACCCCACGGTTAATGAGATGATTGTCGTAACAGGTGACCGTGATATGTTGCAGTTAGTCTCAACCAAAGTAACGTTATATATGCCACAAGGAGGATTACAAGCAGGAAAACGGTACTCTCGAGAAGAAACGCTTGAGCGAATGGGGGTATACCCTGAGTTTATTATTGACTACAAAGCGCTTGTTGGTGACCCTTCTGATAATTACAAAGGTATTCCTGGTATTGGGCCAAAAACCGCTATCCATTTAATTAATCAATTTGGGCACCTAGATGATATATATAAAAACATTGATTCTTTGTCACCAAAAGTTAAAGAAAAATTGGCTACAAACAAAGAATCAGCATATCTTTCCTTAAAACTCGCAACTATTGTTAAAACTGTACCCGTTGAGCTTTCCCTTTTAGGGATGGAGAAGTGGGGAATTGACAACAGTGACGTAATGAACCTGTTTCTATCCTATGGGTTTAAGACATTGACAAGAAGAGCTCATGAAGTCGCGAGTCAAATTCATCTTTCAAAGCAGCAGACACTTCTTTAGTGAAGCCTAATTTGACCCATATATATTATGGGAGTATAATCTTCAAAAGTTAGTGAAGGGATCTTTCATGATCTTATATCTTGTATCAGCCGTTTTATTGCTAATAGCTAGTGGGTTTCTCTTAAAAAAGAGTAACCTTAAATTAAGGATGGAACTGTATTGGGAGTTTGGGATTTTTCCCACAAAGCTAACCAAGAAAATGATCGCTGGCGAAATTGTTAAGCTTTATCTCAATCTTAAACAGTCAGAAGATGGGGCTGTTGACTTGGATAAGTCTGACCAGGCTGCGGTAACATCTGCTTGGTTTACCCTGGTCTACGGCGAGAGCCCTTTTAGCGCTCTTAACATAGAGTACGAGAAATTGATGAAAGATTAATTGTTTTTCCGTACCCTGGCACAAGAGCGCTGGGGTATTATTGTAATTACTACCTTATGAAAATCGCACTAGTTCATGATTATATTAAAGACGCTGGTGGAGCGGAGCGAGTATTACGTGTCCTGTCTGACATGTATCCTGCCGCGCCAATTTATACCTCATTTCGGATTAAAGGGTCGGAAGCTGACAAACTCTTTTCAGACAGGAAAATTATTGAGAGTACTTTTGCGCCAATTTTGAGACCGTGGAGGTTGTATAGCCCTTTGCGATTTTTACACCCATGGATTTGGGGAAGCATTGACCTTCGAGAGTTTGACTTGGTAATCACTTCATGTAGTAACTATATTGCACGTGGTTTTAAGGTGGGGACTCAAACGAAAGTTGTTGCATATTGCCACACACCACCACGGTTTTTGTACGGAATGAAAACCGGTATGGATTGGCGAAAAAATATATTTGTGAGAACTTATGGAGAAATAATCGCTCATTTTTTGAGAATATTTGATTATAATTCAGCAGGGAAAATTAAATACTGGATCGCAAACTCTGAGAATGTAAAAGCTCGCATCAAGAAGTTCTATCGTAAAGACTCAACCGTTATTTATCCTCCAGTGAGTTTCGAGGAGATTAAAAATGC
>CAYQUL010000060.1:3438-5410 GCA_964420735.1 uncultured Gammaproteobacteria bacterium | reverse complement strand
GTTGTCTGGACCTTTTTCGTCTGAAGGAAGTACCCCAACTGAAATACCAAGATCATCAGCAAACTTTTTTGCGTCATCGGTACGGTTTCCTATTAAATCAATCAGAACGGTGTCCAAATAGGTGGTTTTGTTAGCCGCAGTACGGCCTACTATTTCGGCATTGGAATAGATCTCTTTTAGCTTTGTCTCAATTCCTTTTGTTGCTCCAAGTGTGCTTGTTCCATTAAAAATAAAGAATCGCATCGATCTAAGTATTGCGGGCATTATGGCTACTGGGGCCGGTGTTGGAGATGCATTTATAAAACCTACATCAATAATTTTCTTCTCGGTGGGCCGATAAAGAATTATCTTTCCGTTTTCTTTAAAATACACAATTTTGTCACCATTTTTTGCGTTCTTAAAGTATGTTTCAGTGGTAGGTTTCTCGGTATCCGTCACCGTTGTGATAGTAGGTGTCTCGTCCTGAGGAATATCCATAATTTTCCCAACATCAGCAAGAAGTGCTTTCGCCTCTTCCTGTTCTGAAATGATAATTGTTGTTTTCAAACCAAGGACTTCAGGACTTACTCGTGCCAGGCCATACACGGCCCCTCCTGCAACAAGCCCACCTAAAACAAGAAAGAAAGACGCGGTTAAATAAAACATTATATGCGACTTTTTCTTTACAACCTGTTGTTCGTCTGACATCGCACTTATCGTAACACAATAGAACACGAAATCAAGACAAATATGCACACAAATGGGGCGAGGATATTCCCCGCCCATAAGTAAAAATATGTATCAGACTGTCCTACCTAGTGTAGGAACCGCCTGAATTTGATGCAAATGATTCTACACCACCCAAAGTATATGTGGTGTACAAACACGTTGCGTTGTCGCCCAACTGTGACAGGTCCGCAGAGATGGTGACACCAGCCTTGAGAACATCGATATCATAACTGTGATCGGTCTTCACGACTCCACCGTCTCGTGATGGGTATTTGTATGAGCCATCGCCAAAAAGAACTTTGACGGGTAACTCCGACAACTCTCCCTGTAGTACGATCACCATGTTCAACTTGTTGACCTGATTCTTATCCGGTTTTACATCCATCTGGACGCACTGCCATGATTTTGAACCGAATACCGCTGGGACGCTGGGAACAACAACTGATGGTGTCCCAGGAACTGCACCGCTTCCACCGGGGTCAGGGCTTTGGACTGGTTCCCAAGCAACAACAGTGACCGTTTTAGTTGCGCACTCGATACCGTTTACCGACATACTAACCGTTTGTGTCCAGCGCTCTGGCTTGTCATACGAGAAGTAAACCGGCTTTGTATCGCCATTTTGGGCATCGACTCCGCCACCATCGCCAAACCAAGACAAATGGCTCCATGGTGCACCAGTAAGTGAAACGGTAAACTCAAAACGGTTCGGGTTTGCCGGATCATAGGCTGAAGCCGACAATGAACAGACAACAGGCGTTTCTGGTACATCCTGCGCGTAAGTTGGCATCGGCATCATGACAATCGCCATGATAACTGCCAGGACAATAATAAGACCTGAACCAAAGACTTTCTTCATGACTAACTCTCCTAAACTACAAATTTGACTTATAGACTCAGCCGTTGTGCGGCAGGGAAGAGAACCGGACAGAGTTCTCTTCCTTGCCACAGAACAAATACCTGTTTAAGCTTCTGACCCTGTAGTGTACACTATTATAAGCTTTTGTGCAAGAGGAACACCCCTGTCCCAAGAAGAAGAACTAAACCGAGATATTCAAGGATTTGGGGTAGAAAGAGGATGGTTATGGTTGACTCCCCGTCTGGGACACTCCATCCATTTGCCCACCCATCAACTTTGGTGTGTGGTAGTGCCTGTCCATGGACAATGGCTACCCATCCTGATTCATACGCCTGATTCAACTTAATAACACCTCCCATAGGGCTGGAAACCGTAATGCTTGTCACAAGGCCATATGAGGATAGCTCT
>CAYQUL010000060.1:0-3428 GCA_964420735.1 uncultured Gammaproteobacteria bacterium | reverse complement strand
GATATCAACACTTCCACCTTGTTCCTGATAGTTGGCAGGAGTTAACGTGAGGTCTTTCATCCAGTCATATGGCAAGTAGTACCAGGCAATCCCTGTAATCTGGTTTGTGCTTGATACTCGACCAAACGAACGTGTCTCAATGTTAGCTACATAGCCTTTACTACTTTCTCCAATTGGATGAATGATATAGGTGTTGTCAAAGCTTCCAGAGCTAGCTAGCTTTTCAAGATCAACGCGGTCTGACTGGCTGTTGGTTAGATATAACTTCATACTTCGGCCATTGGTATTTTCTCCCGTCAGACGAACAAGGTACGAACGGTTTGGAGCCAGTGCTCGATAATCAAAATAGTCACAAGAAACACCTTCGTTTGCCGCCTCATATAAAACACCAGTTGAAAGAGAAGACTTTGCAACTGTTCCTCGTTTTTCAAGGTCACAGTTATATGCCACACTGTGGCCGCGGGACAAGGCCCAGTCCTCTGAAAGTACTGGTGGAACATTGTAAACAACTGAAATTGAGTTTTTAACTGATACGGGAACGGTTGTTCCGCGAACGAATTGGCTTAAGGCGTCCCCGAAGTAGATTGGAACTGATGACAACTCTTTTGCCGTTTGGACTTGTATGTCACGGTACGAGACAATTGATGGCTTAGGTTGAGACTGGGCAACAAAAGCAAACCAGTAATTACCTTTAGTGAGAACAACTTCATTTGTGTATGACTTGTCACCTACCGTTTTTGGAAATGCTTTATTGATGCATCCATCAACTCCTTCATCGTTAACACAAAAGTATGGAGAAAGTGGTCCGTCTGTTTTATACGATACACTTACGATGCTGTTTTCTTGAACATGAAAACCGTCCCCCAGACAAACAGAATCTTCAAAAACAGGTACTTCAAAACCAAGATCAACTTTGGTAGTTAAAACCTTTTGTGAATCAGCTCGACAGAGTGAGGCCTGACTCAAACCGAGACCTTCCCCGTATGTCGTGTTAACTTTCCCCTGTTTCCCAAATAATGAAAGAACTGTTTTCCCATCTCGTGGAACAACCGCAGTCCCAATCACTCCATTTGAGCTTATAGCCAAGTCAAAAATCTGGCCATTTAATGACAAATATCCAGGAGTCGCCCCTCTGGTTTTTAATGAGTACTTCATATATACCGGGTCTTGGACAACCGTTTCCCCATCAACTCGTATTTCAGGAGTAACAAGGTCTAGTCGTACCTGTACGTTTGTTTTGTCCGACTCGACTGAGATCATTAATGGTAGATAAGATTCCTTTTCTACAAAATGTGGAATTAAGATATTGTATTCACCACTCGGAACTTTTTGACCGAGGATTGTTACACCATTTGTAAATGAGGCAACAACACCAGTACGTGTGTCCGTATTTGCAAAAGGATAGGAGATTCCTGTTTGTGATTTAACCGTTTGGTTTGGGCTCACAACAGGGCTATATGTTTCATCAGAGGTAGTTTTGACATAGTTTGGAACAACCGTTACAGAATCGTCTCCATATGGGGTCTCATAGATTTTAAGAAAATCAAATGCAGCAACTTCTTTGTATTGCTTTGCTAATAGCTCCTTAACTTGAGGAGTTGGTGTCGGGTTAGTTGTGCCAGCATTGATAATTGATTCGTCATAAATAAGATACCTAACGTTGTACTTTTTAAGCGTTAAATCAAACGATTTGTCGTCGCCTGAAGCCAGCGCTGTTGATGCTTGTATAAAGAACGTTTCATTTGCAGCACTCCATCGGTCAAAGTCTCGTGTCAAAAATGGATTGTCAATTCCAAACCAAAAGAATCCTGCGCCTTGGTATCCCCAGTTGTTGTATTGCCACCCCCACATTGAATTAAGTGGTAACTGGGCAACACGTCCGTTGTTGCCCTTAAACCATTCAAACGCACGGAAATATTGACTTGGAGTAGTAACCCTCATTGAAGGACTTATGAGGGAACCGGTAAACATTGGGTATACCATGTATACAAGTGTGCTAAAGATAAGGGCCGAAAGTACCACTCGAATACTTTTAGTTATCAAACTATTCTTATAGAGTCGTAAAACAGACGCAAAAAAATGAGAGATATAAACAGCGTTTAGCAGCAAAAGAACAATTGAAAACTTGGTAAACGGCATGCGAAACCCTTCTTCAATCAAACTGCTCTGTCCTCGCATAAATGAATAGAGTGCCCCCGTTGGACTGTTTTCATTAATCAAGAAGAACAAAGCTATAAACAGCCCTGGCAAACTTACCCAGACAAACGTATCACGTTTGATAAGTGCAATAACAAGACCAACAAATGAGGCCAATGAAAAAAGATAAAAAAGTATTGCTACATACGGTTTAGCTAAATGATCACTCCATTCGTTAAGGAGGTCAGTAAACTTGTTGTCTTTAAAATCAAACTCTTGCCAGTGGAAAAGAAAGCTCTTTCCTATTAAAACGTCAGGTATGTCTCCATAAGCTTTGTTGTGCAGGAAGGCTTCTGTTGAGAAAATTTGATTAATAGATGAATCCCGTATTTCGCCACTTTGACCTGCAATTGAGTATATATTTGGGAATACCCAAAAGGCGTTTGTTGCAACAAGGGTAACGCCAATCAAGAGTGCTTTTTTTAGAGCTGCACTGCTTAACTTATGAACCAAGAGGAAGGCAGTAAGTAAAACAAACAGAACTATTGCCCATGCATAAAAAAGTGTGGCGGCATATGCCTGTGGGGTTGAAAGAAAACTAGCTATGGCAAAGAATGCAAGCGATTGATACTTCCCCGTCTTTAAATATGACCAAAGAAAAAGAAACAACCAAGGAAGGGCCGCATACTGTGTTGCAAACATTTCAAATGGAACATAAAAGTGCTGAAGCGTTGTAAGGTTTAATAGGTAAAAGGAAGCAGACAGAAAAGCAGAAAGATTAGCAACTTGAGTGTTGTGGCTTACAACAAGTCGTTTAACCAAAAAAAACACCCCCAATGGACCGAGAGCTAGACACAAAAAGAAATAGGTATAGCGAAGAGTGCTTAGGGGCAAAATAAGGCGGGCTATTGCCAAGTATGCGAGACGAGGAATCTCTGACATATGCGAGTGGACGGCAACCGCACCGAGTCCTTGATCACTTCTCCACACTCCATTTATCACGGATGTGAATGCATGGGTAAGATTAAATTCAGGATGCAAAGTATCCCACCCAGTCAGAAATGTCCCTGGGGTAAAATTTTTCCAAGAAAGAAGGCCAACAAGAAAAATAAGTATCAAAGGAAACACTATTTCAAATCGGATTTTTTGGAAGCTACTTTTGATTTTGTTTCGCATATCTTGGCAAACTTAAATTGTCTTATCTAGTTTAACAAAATATACGGTGGTGAAGTGAAAGACTTCACCACCAATACCTTACGAGAAATGAATTGGAACGGCATACATCGTGTCTT
>CAYQUL010000059.1:0-5708 GCA_964420735.1 uncultured Gammaproteobacteria bacterium | reverse complement strand
GTATCAGGAGGTTTGAAGTGGATCAAAACACTTTGTATTTAAATAGTACTCTGAACACTAAGAATGCCATTGAGTTACCTTTTTGTATCGCTCTAGCCTTGATGATTTTACCATTGGGGGAAAACACTCATCGTCTATAACCACAACTTTATTGTTATAATAAATAAGCCAGGTTCCTGGAGGTTATATCGAGATGACGTTTAAAAACAGATATGCGAGAAAGGGGACGGTAGATCGCCTGGAGATTACTATATGAACATACAAAAGGGAGAAGATATTCAAGAATACACAAGCTCTCTGGAAGGGGAGTATAAGAAGATTTGTCAATTGCTTCAATCTGAGATTAGCAAGAATTTGCCTCATGCTGAAAGTAAAATTTGGCACAGACATCCCGTTTGGTTTATAGAAGGCAACCCCATCGTTGGATACAGCAAATTAAAAGATTGTATACAGTTACTATTTTGGAGTGGCCAGTCATTTGATGAACCAGACTTGCAGCCTGAAGGAAGCTTTAAAGCTTCACAAGCCAGATATACTTTGACTGAACAGATTAACACAAGTGACTTAGCTCGATGGTTAAATAAAGCTCAAGCAATTCAGTGGGACTACAAAAATATTGTCAAACGAAAAGGGAAGCTACAAAAAATAAAATAAGTCACAGTGTTGGTATATTGCCTTCTTAGGTTGTAAAGAGCACCCATAACTTTGGTTGAAAAATAAATTTGTAGGTGCAAAAAAGGGCACCTAATAAGTGCCCTAGTTCTTCATTTTTTCGTCCTGAATGGGTTCTTTATGACATCCCCTTCAGGAGAAACGATATTTAAAACGATCCCCCCATGGATCTGTTCCAAACGGGCCCACAATTCTTCAAACAACTCTTGGCGCTTTTCAGAAAACGCCGTTTCAATTTGCTCAATCATAGAGAGCTCAAGTGGTGTTGGTATAAACAATGCCATTTTACGCTACTCCTCATTTACATACCCTGACTATGGGGAAATATTAGCATGAATCCTATAAACTGGCAAGGCTAAACATTACGTAGTATAATACTACTATCAGATATCTAGGTTGAGGAGAAAGCATGTGAAAAAGATTCTGATCGCTCTTTTCAGTCTCGTTTTAGTTGTGTCTTTTGTTCTGACAAAAGCGCAGGTTGCAATGGGTTATCCACCGCTTGTGGTGAGTGTTTGTAACCACACTGCAACTGTGAGAAACGCCAGTTCCTACCAGGTTCCGCTGACAGTGTTAAATCCTTTTACAGGGTACACATTCAATCAGCCTATATTTGGTGGGCAGATTATCTCGTTTCCCATTGCACCGGCAGAGTATCTTTTGATCTCGTCTCAAGGGTCATTGTTGTTTCTTGAGACAGACTACGTTGAGGGATGCTTTGTGGCTTTTGACGGGGCACTGTTTGCAGGATATCAGCCGCAGTACCCACAGTATCCGTACAACCCACCGGTTGTTTACTATCAAACGTACTCACCGGAGGTTTGTGCGCTCGGTACATATCAAGGGGTATTACCCCTTTTACCGGGCGTAAACGCATACAGTGGAGGAAATGTTTCTGTCTTCCAGGTTGATAGTCCTGAAAGTGACCTGTTGCGGCAACAAATCACGTTAGACGCCGTCTTAAATGGCGGAAAATTTGATGCCTTGACTCGGTGTGTCGACAGAGTGGCGGTAACCAGTTGGGTAGGCCCCAATAACGTTTATTATAACGTTTCGGGCTGGTACAAAGCCTATTACGCCAATGGTAGCCCTATTGCCACATTTGCACTGCTTGCCGGGCGAACCAACCAGGTGATTGTGCGCTGGTATGACTCTAGCCATTTTGGGCTAGACAATCTGCGCCACTACCTCTTGGTGAACTAGTTTCTTTTCATTTGTAGCCTCTTAATTGAGGCTACAAAAAATGCTTGACAAGCCCTTTCGGGCAGCATATACTTCCTTCTGTTAGTTGCATTACCCCTTATGAAAACTGAATTTTTTTATAGGAAAGCAAACCTAAAAATTTCCTGAAAAACCCCTAACGATTGTTACTCACCCTAGTTTGTTGTTTGCAGGGGGGCGTTTTTTTTGAGGAACTGATAAACAATATGGACCAGACAAAACAAATACAAGTTACAGCAGAAGGATTGGAAGCTCTTAAAATTGAGCTTGCTGATTTAACTGAAGTGAAGCGCCCTTCAACGGTAGCGCGGCTGGAGCGTGCCCGAGGAGAGGGTGATTTGGCAGAAAACTCTGACTACACCAACGCCAAGGAAGAGCTCGACTTTTTAGATGGAAGAATCGATGAATTGACTGAAGTGGTGCAAAACGCTGTTATTGTAACTGACTCAACTCGCAAAGGTGTAGTTGGTGTTGGAACTCAAGTAACCGTTGAAGTAAACGGAACAAGTCACATCTTTAAAATTGTTGGAGAATGGGAAGCTGACCCAGCTGAGAAAAAGATTTCTCATGAGTCACCTTTAGGACAAGCTTTGATGGACAAAAAAGTTGGTGAAGTTGTTGAAGTTGAAGCACCTGCTGGAAAAATTACTTACAAAATCGTTGAAGTAAAATAATGCTTACTCGAGAACAAGCTCTAGACCTTCTTCATTCTCGAATGGAATCCCCAAATTTACGCCGACACTGTTATGCTGTCGAAATTGTCATGAAAGCACTTGCAACGCGCCTTAAGGGCGACCCTGAAACATGGGGGGTTGCAGGCCTTCTTCACGACGCTGATTATGAAATCACAAAAACTGATACCCAAAAACACACCCATTTACTTTTAGAATGGTTAACAGGTGTTGAGGAGCGAGAGGAGATATTAAAAGCAATTAGTGCACATGCCTATGGCTACGTTTCTGACGCTCCAGAGCCCGCCAACGCAATGGAATGGGCACTTTACTGTTGTGATGAGTTAACAGGCTTTATCGTGGCAATTGCGCTGGTTAGACCTGAAAAGAAACTTTCAGCAGTAACTGTTGATGCAGTTCTTTCAAAATGGAACCAAAAAGCATTTGCCAAAGGGGTTGACCGCGAGCAAATTGCATTTTGTGAAGAAAAACTCTCAATTCCTCTTCCCGAGTTTGTGAAATTAGCGCTTTCTGCAATGCAATCAATTGCTCCAGAACTCGGGTTGTAATATACTCGGCTATGCTAGACATTAATGCAGTTCGTGAAAACCCTGACTTCTATAAAAAAGCACTTACTGATAAACGTGCAAATCCTACTCTCGTTGACTCGCTTTTGTCCCTTGATGAAAAGCGCCGCAATTTAATCGGTGAAATCCAATCATTAAGAGAACTAAAAAATAAATTTGCCAAAGAGAAAAATATTGAGGAAGGCAAAAAGACAAAAACTGAGTTATCAGCTAAAGAACCTGAACTTAGTCACCTTGAGGAAGAGTACCGACAAGTTTTGTGGAGTTTGCCTAATCCTGCTGCCTCAGATGTACCAATTGGTGAAGACGAATCTTTTAACACTGTTATTCGTACCTGGGGGAAGCCCCAGACGTTTGACTTTCCGGTTAAAGACCACATTGAAATCGGTGAAGACTTGGACATTATTGATGTCAAAAAGGCCAGTGATGTCTCAGGTGCTCGATTTGCCTACTTAAAGGGCGACGCAGCACTTCTTGAGTTTGCATTAGTAAGTTATGCTTTTTCTGTTGTAACAAACAGCGACACCTTGTCAAAAATTGCCAGTGATCGCAATCTTGACGTATCAACAAAGCCATTTGTTCCGGTTGTTCCTCCCGTGATGATTAAACCAGAAGTTTTTGACAGAATGGCTCGACTAAAGCCAGAAGAAGAGCGATATCACTTTCCGACAGACAACCTTTACCTTGTGGGAAGTGCAGAACACACTTTGGGAGCACTGCATATGGATGAATTGTTAATAGAAAAAGAATTTCCTAAGCGCTACATTGGTTTTTCAACAAGTTTCCGACGAGAGGCTGGTTCATATGGCAGGGACACCAAAGGAATTTTGCGAGTCCACCAATTTGATAAAGTTGAAATTGAGTCTTTCACAACCGCAGATCTGGGAAGTGTTGAACAAGATTTTATTGTTGCTATACAAGAATACTTAATGCAGTCACTTGAGCTTCCTCACGAAGTGATGGCTGTATGCACCGGTGACATGGGAGGCCCTGACTACCGTCAAATCGATATCAACACCTGGATTCCAAGTCAGGAAAAGTATCGAGAGACTCATTCCAGTGACTACAACACTGACTTTCAATCCCGTCGACTAAATACTAGAGTAAAACGCACAAACAATGAAGTTGAGTTTGTTCATATGAATGATGCAACCGTGTTTGCCGTGGGAAGAACAATAATTGCAATTCTTGAGAACAACCAACAAGCTGATGGCTCTGTCTTAATTCCAAAGGTACTTCAAAAGTGGATGGGCAAGGAGCGTATTGAAAAACACTCCACCGTGAATTCAGACAAGTGATGTACTGCTTCAATTTGATCTGGTTTGTCCCGAGTGATAAAGTTGAATTATGTTAACCAAGGCGAAAATTTCTCAATTTTTTATCGTTTTCTTTTTGTTTTTAGGAGTCTTCCTTTCAGCGACCCCTATCTTGTATAAGCAAGTACTTGCCTATTACACCAATATGAGTGCCAGTGTTGTTTTAGGCCAAGTAGATTTCACTTCGAGTACCGGTGGAAATTCACAAACGAAGATTGCAGGATTATCACGTGGTATTTTTGTTGATACGAATGGTCGATTAATAGTATCTGATTATGCAAATCATCGTGTTCTTATTTGGAATACCATTCCGACTGAAAATGGAAAAGCCGCTGATTTAGTGCTAGGACAGTCAGATTTTACGAATAATACTGCCAACAGAGGTGGAACAATGAATGCAAACACTTTTAACTTTCCGCTTGGAGTTTATTCTGATGGAACAAAATTGTTTGTTGTAGATGAGTTTAATGACAGAGTCTTGTTATGGAATACGTTTCCAACATCAAATGGTCAATCTGCTGATGTCGTCATAGGGCAACAACAGTTTACAGGGAAGACCAACACTTGTGATAATCTTCATCCATCAGCACCCGTATCAGTTGGTGTGTATAACGGCAAAGTTATCGTTACTGACCGAAACCATAGGAGAGCATTGATATGGAATGCAATTCCAACGACAAATGGCGAGACTGCAAGTGTCGTTTTGGGTCAAAATGATATGACCACCTGTACTGCTCCAACTCAATCTGCTAGTTCTTTAAATAGCCCAAGAGGTCTCTCTATAGATCAAAATGGAAAACTCTTTATTGTTGACGCAACTAGTTCACATAGAGTACTTATTTGGAATTCATTCCCCACTTCAAATAATGAAACAGCCGATGTTGTTGTTGGTCAGTCTGACTTTACATCGAATAGCGCGCGAACAGCAGCCGACGGTTTATCTACCGCAGTCGGAGTTTATTCCTCTGGTAGTAGGTTGTTTATTGCTGATCAAGGTAATTCCAGAATTCTAGTTTACAACTCCATACCTTCATCCAATGGTACATTAGCAGATGTTGTAATTGGACAATCTAATTTTATAAGTGTTGGCGGGGGAACAACTTCTGCCTCTAGTAATATTTCTGGCCAAGCAGTTGTTGAATTTAATAATAAATTGGTTGTTGCAGATTCGGCCAATGCACGTGTTTTAATTTTTAATAATGTTCTTTCCACCCCCACTTTGTCAGTTGGCTTTCCAGAGT
>CAYQUL010000058.1:0-6074 GCA_964420735.1 uncultured Gammaproteobacteria bacterium | reverse complement strand
GGTTTCCGTTTTTTCCTGTCCTGGTGCATATTTAATTATTATTGATGAAATGAATGTGTTGTATATTACGCCTGAAGGTACAGCAACTGTCGAACAGTTAGGGACATTAGGACAGGCCGATATTTTGCTCGTTCCGGTAACTGAAAAGGCTGAGGAATATGTCAAAAAGAGTGAAGCAACCTTAATTATTCCTTATGGTGACGTGGAAAACGAAATCGCACAATTTGTAAATAAAGTAGCATTAACATCTGAAACGATGAGTAAGTTAACGGTGAAACCAGCAAGCTTAGTAGGGGATGACCAGAAGGTTGTAATTCTAACAGCAAAGTGACGACGATCAAAGTAGCTCCACACTCGATCGAAGCAGAAATCTCTGTCCTAGGGTCCATTCTGCTCGATAAAAATGCAATTATTGAGATTGCAGAAATTCTTGAGCCTGATCATTTCTATCACGACTCACACAAAAAAATATATGAGGCAATTTTGACCCTTTACGAAGCCCGCGACCCAATTGACGCAATTACCTTAACTGAGAAACTTCGTACACAAAAAAGTTTGAAACAAATTGGAGGTGCAGCCTACCTTGCAGAGCTTGTTAACAAAGTACCAACGGCCGCTCACGTTGAGCATTATGCAAAGATTGTGAAAAACCTTGCAACAAAGCGCCAATTGATGTCTGCTGCTTCAAAATTATTTGAAATGTCGACTGACGAGGGGATTGCTGCAGAGGAGCTTCTTGATCAGGCTGAAAGTGAAGTGTTCTCTCTTTCACAGAAAAATATGAGCAAGAGTTTTGTTGCTGTAAAGACTGTTTTAACTGATTCCTTTGATCGGCTTGATGAGCTTTCAAAGTCTGATGGGGGATTGCGAGGTGTACCAACTGGTTTTGGGGACCTAGACAATGTCTTAGCTGGCATGCAGCGCTCTAACTTACTTATTTTAGCTGCTCGTCCTGGAGTTGGAAAAACAACCCTTGCTTTAAACATTGGCCGTCATGTTGCGGTTACGCACAAACGGCCCGTTGGTATGTTTTCTCTTGAAATGAGTAAAGAGGAATTGGTAGATCGACTTCTTGTGGCCCAAGCTGATATTGATGCTTGGAAACTAAAGGCTGGAAAAAACTTAACAGAGGATGACTTCACTAAGCTTTCAATTGCAATGGGAGAGTTAGCTGAGGCACCGATCTATATTGACGACACGCCAGGTATGAGTATTTTGGAAATGAGAACAAAAGCCAGGCGCTTGCAAGTTGAACATGGATTGGACCTACTTATTGTTGACTATCTGCAGCTAGCACACGGAAGAACAACAGACAATCGTGTTCAGGAAGTTGCAGAAATTTCACAGGGATTAAAAAACCTTGCGCGAGAACTTAAAATTCCGGTACTCGCTTTGTCACAACTATCTCGTATGGTTGAGCAGCGTGGGAGCAAACGACCACAACTCTCAGACCTTCGCGAGTCGGGAAGCATTGAGCAGGACGCGGACGTCGTTATGTTTTTGTGGCGAGAGGATGATGACAAGATTGAAAACATATACCTAGACATTTCAAAACACCGAAACGGACCAACAGGTCAAATTACCTTCTTCTTTAAAGGGGACCGAATCAGCTTCTATGGAACTGACCAGAAGCATTCATAAAGGGACCCATGTATTTGTGTTAGTATTATTTTTATGAATACCAAAATTATTGGTGTAGTTGTCTCGCTTATAGCTTTGCTTGGTGTAGTTGGTTTTGTAGTTGTAAGTAAAATGAAAACTCCAGCTGCGGTTACTCAAACGCCAGAGATACGTTCGGTAGGCACGACTGAAGGCAAGAAAAAAGTTGTTGAGGTAACTGTCACAGCAAAAGACTTTTCCTTTGACCTTAAAGAAATTCGTGTGAAGGCCGGGGACATTGTGACTGTAACTCTTAAAAATGTAGGGAAGATGCCTCATGATTGGACAGTTGAAGGACAAAATATTCAAACCAGACAGATAAACAATGGGGAGACTGACGTTATTCAGTTTGTAGCACCTCAAGCAGGGTCATATGAAACGTTCTGTTCAGTTGGGACGCATCGCCAAATGGGAATGGTTGGCGTGTTACTTGTTGAATAACCAAAGAGCCTTGCATATCTTGGTATAATTTAAGAGTAACAAAATGAAACGTACAGGTTTAGTCCAGGCGGCCTCAGTTGCAGGATATTGTTCACTCGTTGGATATCTTTTTTTTGTTGCTAGTTCCGTATTTGGAAAAACTCCGAGTTACTTTGCTCCAGTTACTTTTTTATTGCTGTTTTGTACATCTGTTTTAATCTGCGCACTTTTATTTTTTTACAAGACATATCTTCTTTTCTTTAGTAACAAAAAGAGGGAAGCAATTGATTTAGTTCGTAATACAACCATTTGGCTTATTGTCTTCTTTATTGTCTTTTTGTTTGTTGCTTATGCCGTAAGGTAAAAGATTTTACTTTCATGTTTAGGAACAGAACTGATGCTGGTGTTCTTCTTGGTCGTAAACTTTTATTCTTAAAAAATAAAGTCAATATCGTCTTTGCAATTCCACGAGGAGGGGTTCCCGTTGCCCTTGAAGTAGCAGAAATACTTCAGGTTCCGCTCGACGTAATTGTCGCAAGAAAATTGGGAGTACCTCGTTCACCAGAGCTTGCAATGGGAGCACTATCTGAAAACGATGTTGTTTACATAAACAAAAAAATAGTTGCCGAGTGGTGTGTTTCACCCCAAGATGTAGAGCAAACAATAGCGAGTGAAAAGGCAGAGCTCACAAGAAGAGTAAACCTATACCGAAAGGGGAAAAAATTGCTACAACTAGTTGGCAAAACGGTTATTGTTGTTGACGATGGTCTGGCCACAGGGGCAACAGCTGTCACAGCACTAAAAGCTTTAAAAAAACTTAAGCCAAAAGAAATGTATTTTGCTAGTCCTGTTGTTGCAACTGACTCGCTTGCCAAAGTCGCTAGACTTACTGATGGTGTTGTTGCACTAGTCAAGACTGACCAGTTGCGCACAGTAGGCCAGTGGTATGAAGACTTTGGTCAAGTGATCGATGAGGCAGTTATGTCTGACCTTTCAGGACAATCATACAGTTTAGAATAAATTGTCAGGCTATGAAGTGAAACCAATTATATGGATTTTGTGCCGAGGGTGGGACTTGAACCCACACAAGGTGTTAGCCTTACACGATTTTGAGTCGTGCGCGTCTGCCATTCCGCCACCCCGGCCTGAACCTCAATTATACCTTAAACCAAGCTAAAACTATATTGGCGTTCACTTTTATCTCTTAAAAGAGTGGGGTTGGGGAGTGATCTAGTTGAAAAACGGCTATTTTTGGACTAAAATGCCCATATGTTAGTCGCAACAGACCTTAAAAACAATGTAACTTTCTTGCTTGATGGCAAGCCTTGCAAGGTGGTTAAGTATGCTCACATGAAAGTAGGGCGTGGTGGTGCCTCAGTTACTGTTTCCTACCGTAACCTTGAAAGTGGCAAATTGGAAGAGAAAACTTGGCAGTCGACTGCCCATTTTGATGAAATTCACACTCACAAGAGAATCTTGCAGTACTTATACAAAGACAGTGACAATGTTTTCTTTATGGACCCTGACTCATATGAACAGTTAGAAGTGGGCTTAAGCATTTTAGGAAATGATGTAAATTTCCTTAAAGAAGGGGAGACTGCTACAGTTTTGTTTTGGGAAGACCGACCACTTTCAGTTGAACTTCCTCCAAAGGTCAACTTAAAAGTAGTGGAAACTGACCCAGGTGTAAAGGGAAACTCTGCCACAAATATCTATAAATCAGCCGTTATGGAGAATGGAATGACGGTTAAAGTTCCCCTTTTTATTAAAGTTGGAGAACTAATTAAAGTTGATACACGAACTTCAGAATATATTGAACGGGCGTAAAATTACGAGGCAATCCAGGAGAGAGCAAAAAAAATAGTTATGATCTGTGTCAGTGTTCCCCAAAACACATTGGCGTCTGACTGCAGAGCTTTCTGAAACGCAATCCACTTCATGACAAAAGCTGTTTTATAGTGAAAGAAGAAATATGGTGCCTCAAGCGCGTCAGGCAAAATTGAAGCTGAAGCACAAGCCAAAGTTAAAAATGCTGCCTCTGGACTGGGTGAGGCAAGTGCGGCAACAATCATAAACGCCCCACCAACAACGGTGTCAGCAATACTAATTGTTTTTGACCGAGGAGTGATTTTTCCATAGGTCCTCATCTCAGTGTTTAAGTGAGGATTCCAATGGGGGACCATATCAAGAACAAAATGACTCATAAAAGCCAATGGTATGCCAATTAAAGGATTTGTTGTTTTAGAGGCGATTGCAATCCCTGTGACGATGTGAGGGGTTGAGAGCATGGCATTATGGTATACTCGGTACACCAAGCATGTCAAACTTCATGACGATCCCGCTTTTTATCCTTGCCACATATAGCTATCTTTTTTCTTTTTGGAAAGCTCTTCGCGAAGAGGCCCCCCAGACTTCACTTTTTACCTCAGAATTAGTGATTTTGTTGTGCGGTATTGTGTTCGGCGTTATTGGATTGTCAATTTCTCCACTTGTTGCTGCACGCACAATATTTAACCCTTCTCACCTGTGGTTCCAGATAGCCTTCTTGGGACTTGTTTTAGGCTTAACTGTTGTTAGCCGCTCTATAAAACTGTCTTTTGCACTTTTAAGTGATGCAGTCACTCCTGGAATATTAGTCATGCTCTTTGTGTTAAGTTTGCGTGATCCCGCTGGTGCGGCGCTTGTCGGCTTGGCATTGTTTATCTTTTTTGTTTTGCACAAAACATACAAGCGAATAGGTTGGTACAAGTCAGGCCGTCCTGGTTTTGCCTCATTTGCAACTGTCGGACTCCTGTTTTTTGCTCGTATTGTGTTTGCTCTTACCGGGCACCCCATGCTATTCTCAATCGGTCAGGTTGATATCCTTTTCTCAGCAATTATTTCGTTTTTAAGTTTCTTTTTAATCTATAATCAATCAGGCTTGTAAACCTTTCCCTATGGCTGATAAAAAAACCGCACCACCAGTATTTCCTAAAAGCGTCTTAGCTCCTGTTTCAACCTTTTTGCATGACCAGTTGGCGCGACTTACCTTTCAGAGGAAACAGATTCAAAAAGAAGACCCATTTCGGAATCTTGAGCGAATTAGTGATACGATTGCACCGGACGCTGAAGCTGCGGAACAGTTTGGGCATGCCCAAAGTAGTGCAATTAGTCGAGAACTGTATCGAAAAATCATTCAAACAAAACGTGCGCTTGCTAGAATCAAAATCGGAAAGTACGGTATTTGTGTTGAATGTGGAAATATGATTGATACCGATCGCTTAATGGTTTCACCTGAAGTAACTAAGTGTATTATCTGCGAAAAAAAGCGTGAACGATCGACATCCAAAGCTTAAATTGGGCTAGTCTTGTATACTTCCTGTATGAATCCAGAAATTATTTACCAAGACGAGCTTATTATGGCTATCAACAAACCGGCAGGGTGGGTGACTACTTCGGCCTCAACCACGGAAGGACAAAAAACTATTCAAGGTTGGTTATCCGAAAGTTTTGACTTTCCAATTTTTGCCCTTATCCAGGCGAGAAATGGAATTGTTCATAGACTGGACAAAGACACCTCTGGTGTTCTTTTAATTGCAAAGACGATAGAGGCTTTTACTGCCCTTCAAAAGCAGTTTCATGATCGAGTGGTTCAAAAGGAATATGTTGCACTTTTGCATGGCAAACTACGAACAAATGCTGGAACCGTCAAAGCTGAAGTAGGCAGGCTTCCCTGGAACCGTGAACGGTTTGGTATCATGCCAGGAGGGCGTGCTTCAGAGACTTCATACAAACTTGAGCATGAATATATACGAGATAAACAAGCATACTCATTCGTTTCTTTTCAACCCAAAACTGGCAGAACTCATCAAATTAGAATTCATGCCAAGTTTTTAGGAAATCCAATTGTGTCAGATTCGTTTTATGCGGGACGAAAAACAAGTAGGAGAGATATGGAGTGGTGCCCAAGGCTCTTTTTACATGCGGCAAAAATAACTTTTATCCATCCAAAAACT
>CAYQUL010000057.1:0-6090 GCA_964420735.1 uncultured Gammaproteobacteria bacterium | reverse complement strand
TCTGAATCCACAAGGCACAACTTGGTTTATGTGAAGCCAGGATATGATTGTGTCTATTTGCCAAAAAATTCAATTTTGAGAGCTTATGCTACAGCGGTTATGACTGAGGTCCGTGATGCTTTAATTAATGCTGGTCTTACCACAAGCAAATGAAAGCAGTAATTTTGTTTCTCATTAAAGCATACCAACAACTCCTCTCCCCGCTTCTCGTTTATTTCCTTGGTCATTCTTGTCGTATGACTCCGACGTGTTCTGAGTATATGTATCAATCAATACAGCGACACGGTGTTGTTTCTGGCCTTAAAAAGGGAATTCCACGATTTCTTGCTTGTCGCCCTGGTGGCAGATCTGGCTATGACCCTGTACAATAGCTTGAAATGGGAGATATTTTTTCACTGCTACTGACAGCACCACTAACCAACGGACTTATTGCTTTTTATCGAGTTTTAGGTGGGAATCTGGGCCTTGCGATCATTGCTTTCTCTATTTTTCTTCGTTTCCTAAGTGCACCACTTCAAAAGCCATATATGGCAAATGCCAAGAAGATGAAGGAAATTGCTCCACTTGTTGCCAAATTAAAGAAGAAATATACAAATGACAAACAAGGTTTCTTAAAGGCGCAGGCTGATTTATATAAGGAGAAAGGTATTAATCCTGGTGCGGGGTGCCTTCCCTACCTTTTACAGATAGTTATCTTAATTGCTCTCTTTCAAGTTTTTACCAGTGTTTTGTCTAGTAATGGTGCGGTTACCGAGACGATTAATGGTCTTCTCTATGCACCGCTTAAGTTTGTTGAGGGACAAACGCTTAATACAAAGTTCTTGTACTTAGACATTACACAACCAGACAAATTTGTAGTTGCAGGTCTTCCTTTCCCTCTCCCTGGTCCATTACTTCTTCTTGCGGCGCTGGTGCAGTTTCTGTCAGCAAAAATATCAATGCCAATGGTTGAGAAAGAAAAGCAGGTTGCAGAAAAGACCAAAGGTCAAGGAGATGACTTCCAAGTCGCAATGCAGTCTTCAATGATTTATACCTTTCCATTGATGACAATTTTGGTTGGAGTAGGATTTCCTTCAGGTTTGGCTCTCTACTGGTTTATTTTTTCAATTATGCAAGCCTACACCCAATATCAGATGTTTGGTTGGGGTGGCTTAACTCCTTGGATTAAGAAAGCTCAAGTCAGTCTCTCCCGACAATAAAGCGCTTCTGACGGGTGACACTTAAGCGTGCTGTGTGGTATACTCCCCTCAAATGAGCAAGACTGACACCAAGACATTTGTTGAAAAAACAATTACTTCTTTATTTGAACTTTTGAAAGTAGATGCTACTTTTGACGTCAATTCAATTTCAGACGAACAAGGAGAAGTTATTACCGTTGTAATTACCTCTGACGAGGCAGGTTTATTAATTGGAGCCCATGGAGCAACTCTTTTGGCTATTCAGTCATTCTTAGGTATGGCTGTTAAGCAGTCAACAGGAGAATGGATTCGGGTAAGCGTTGATATTGCAGGTTGGAAGGAAAAACATGAAGATTATCTCGTTTCTTTGGCCGAACAGGCAGCCGACCGTGCACGAAGCAGTGGTGAAGCTCAACACTTGTACAATCTTAACGCTGCTCAGCGAAGAGTAATCCACACAGCTCTTTCAAAAGAGGTAGACTTAGTTACTGAAAGTGAAGGTGATGGTGAAAATCGATACCTCGTTGTACGAGCCAAGTGAAACTCCACGAAAAACTTTTTCAAATTTTTGTCTTTCTTCTTCCTACGCAGCTTGCATACCATTTTTGGCCTACATGGTCTTTTATTTTTGGAATCAGAATTGATTACCTTTCCCCTACTGTCTATTTGACCCAGTTGGTTTTGCTACTTATGCTTGCCCTCTTCTTATTTGAAGAAAAACTACAAGTGCTGACAAAAAACTTGTGGAAGAAAATCGCTACAGTATGTTTATTCCTTGTTTTGTTGTTACTTACCTCGTCAAATCCATTTATTACTCTTTCACGCTTTCCTTTGTTTCTTTCTGTTCTTTCCCTCTTTTTCTACTTAAGAAAAACAAAGGATCGTTCACTTAAACTTGTAGTAACTCCGTTTTTGTTGTCACTTGCTGCCACAAGCCTATTAGCTCTGTACCAATTTTTTTCATCACACTCATTTGGGGGCTTATTGTATTGGTTTGGAGAGCGTCCGTTGTCGGTTTCAACTCCAGGTATTGCTTTGGTTTCACTTTTGGGAGTGGACTACCTAAGAAGTTACGCGACTTTTCCACACCCTAATGCTCTTTCCGGCTCAACACTCATTTTCCTTGTAGGGCTTCTCCCCTTTCTTTCTTCAAAGCAAAAATTATTAGCTTTTGTTGCAAGCTTCGTCGTTTTTATTGTCACCTTTTCACAAACAGTATGGATTGTTTTGCTTTTGCTCCCATTTCTTTTTTTTGTGTCAAGGAGTGTTTCACGAAAGCTGCTTTTTCTAGTTGTTCCCCTAATGGTTATTTTTTCAGTCGTAGTGGGTTTTGTTCCGCCTTCAGGGGCGCTCTCTTTACCAAGAGAGATAGCTGAGCGGGTTATCCTTTCAAGGGCTGCCTTGGTCTCGTGGGCACAATATCCCTTGTTTGGTGTAGGCCTAGGAAATGGAATTGTGTTTAGCCCTCGGACAATTATTCAACCTGTGCATAATGTGTTTTTGCTGGTTGCTCAAGAGCTTGGGCTTGTAGGGTTACTCGCCTTTTCACTTATCAGTATTAAGGGGATCCTTACACAGTCGTCACAATACGTTGTACTACTGCTTATCTTTCTTGTAATTGGGCTTTTTGATCACTATTTTATGACACTTTTTCAGCCGCTTTTAATCTGCACCTTGGTTGCCGGACTTATATACTCTTCCCCCTCGTCAGAGCGCGCAAGGTAATTTATACTACTGCCTATGGACATTCTTATTCATTGTGATGGTGGATCTCGCGGTAACCCAGGTCCTGCAGCCTGTGCATTCATTGCATATAGCGGTGGCCAAGAGGTCGCTTCAAAAGGAGTATTTTTAGGTGTGAAGACAAATAATGTTGCGGAGTATAGTGCCCTTATTCACGCCTTTGAGTTTTTAAAGACCTTGCCTCAAGTTACTAGTGTTACTTTTGTTTTGGACTCAGAGCTTGTCGTGAAACAGATGCAAGGGCTATATAAAATTAAAAGCCCATTACTTATTCCTTTGGTTGTTGAAATAAAAAGAAATGAACGTGCTTTAGGGGTACCTGTTAATTACCGCCATGTGCTACGAAATGAAAACGCGAGTGCTGATTTATTGGTAAACCAGACTCTTGATTCATACGCCTCAAAATAATCTCCGTATCGCAAAATTCTGGCACGTTGAAAGTTTCACGTTACCTGTCTAAGTTCACTTTTAATTATCCTCTTCAATAAACGGAAATAATAAAAGCTGCTGTTGCACATGCATCTCCTTGCTGTCCACGATTCCCGCTCGTAAGATGGTACTATGCATATGTTTTTATTCGGTGAGAATGCGCCTTTTTCACAAGGGCTTTTGTCTCACTTGTCCAGACAGTTTCAAATAAGAAAATACACTCCAGGTGACGTGGTACAGTCGCATGACTTAATTATTTGCCTTGACCAAAGCAAACTATCGATACTTCCCTTGAACGTTAGTATTCTTCTTGTTCTTCCCCTTTACAAAGAAAGCTTAAGTGAGCCCCTGCCAGATCGCATTTCTGTTATTCAAATAGGAGAAGAGGTTACTGACGCAGAATACGCCGCCGCCATTCGTTCGTTATTTGGCTTTTCTAAAACAAGCAGGGTTGTTATCGGAAAACCGATGATAATTCCTCAGAAAGAAAATATTGCTATTACTCCGGCTTCACCAGTTAAGCCAAAAAAGAGGGTTATTTCCTATCGCCTGCCTTCCCCACGGCCCTTTATTTATCTGTTAATTGTTTTACTTATTTCGTTTTCAATTCCCTTTGTAACTCTTGGGTTATCAGTCAGCTCTTTATACCTATCTATGAAGCTACTGGTAAGTAACCCGAGCCTTGCGAGTGGCTTAAACGGTTTTTCTCGCACGACTGCCACTGTTTCTCGAGTGACATTAACCCCGCTTGCTGCTCTTCCTGTTGTTAAGCCCCAAGTAAGCTACTTTTTGCAGCTAGCTACGCTTTCGCTAGACGCGTCTCAGGTTGTAAATACAGGCGCTCTGGTTTTAAGAGAAGTGCAGTCTTTAACTAACAAACTCAAAAGTGGGGAGACAGTTAATTGGAAAGAAACTGGCCTGACGCTGTCCCCACTGCTTGCAACACTTTACCGTGATGGGTCTTTTCTTTTGGCAAATGGGGGAGATGTACTTTCATTAAGCGTAATTAATAAAAATGCTGACCTTCCTTATCTTTTTTCGTATTTGCCAATAGCTGAGCAAATATCGCGTGAGGCGGGGAGACTGGTAGGGCAGGAAAGACCATTTACATATATGATCTTATTTCAAAACGCAGCTGAACTCCGACCAACTGGTGGTTTCCTGGGTTCATATGCATTAGTTACAACACAAGGCGGAAAAATTGTGAGTAAAGAGATTCAAGATGTATATGATGCCGATGGAAAAATTAATGGATACGTTAAGCCACCGCTTCCAGTTGCTACTTACCTTAAAGAGGCAAGCTGGCACTTAAGAGATTCAAATTGGGATGTTGATTTTCCCACAACAGCCGAGCGAATAACTTGGTTTTTGGATAAGGCAATTGACGTAAAACCTGATGCAATTGTTGCAATAAATACACTTGTTTTAACAAAAATTCTTTCAGTGACAGGTCCGGTACACCCGGCAGGGTGGGAGACTGATGCTGTTGGCCCTGATAACTTATATCAGATGCTTGAGCGTAGAGGAGGGGACTCATTTTTCCCTGGATCAATTCGTAAAAAGACATACCTTTCTGCTTTGTCTGAGTCTGTTTTAAATGCACTTTTCCAGCTTCCCCAGGAAAAAGTCATCGCTTTAGCAAAAGAATTTAACCAACTTGCTCGTGCAAAAGAAATTATGGTTTGGTTTCAAGATGATGGCCTTCAGTCAGCAATGGAGACGGCGAACTTAAGTGGTGCTTTTAAAGAAGATACCTGTGGTGAGTCATGTCAATCAATCATTCACCAAATTGTTGAGGCGAATGTGGGTATTAATAAGGTTAACCCTTATATCACTCGCTCTGTGACTGAAACTGTGACCAATAGTGATTCTCAAATTGAAGGGGAAGTTGTGTTACACATAAGCCACAAAGGGGGATACCAGAACAATGGAAATGAGTCGTATAAGACATATGTTCGCCTTCTTCTTCCAAAAGAGGCAACTGTTGATGCCTCTCGCGTAACCTCATCCACCCTATTGGGCTCTGTTCTTCCTGAAGTTTCCCATGAGGACAAATATCTCTCAGCGGGGGTTCTAGTTACAGTTATACCAGGAGAGACCTCAACCGTCAGTTTCAACTGGAAGATGAAAACTAATAGTAATCGAGCTCAGATCTTTTGGGTTAAGCAGCCAGGAGTTGCTCCTTTTACGCTTTCCTTGACCGCAACGGGGGTAGGCGTTTATAATACGTCACTTACGGACAGTAAGGTGTTTAATTTACAAAAATGACAAGACAAACAATTAATGCTCAAAATCGAACCGTGTTAGGCAGAGCTGTCAAAAACCTCCGAAATGAAGGACTTGTACCTGCTAACGTGTTTGGTAAAGGACTTGAATCTAAGTCAGTTTCAGTCAATGGAAAGGAATTTGCTAGAGTATTTAAAATTGCAGGTGAAACGGGACTGATTGACTTAACAGTGGGCGACAGTGTTCACCATGTCTTAGTTTCTGAATTCCAAATTCACCCAGTTTCTGGAGAAACTATTCATATCGATTTTCATGAGGTTAATTTAAAAGAGAAAGTACAAGCTACCGTTCCAGTTCATGTTACTGGTGAGTCTCCAGCAGTTAAGAGTGGTATTGGAAACCTATTGCAACAAATTGATGAAATTGAAGTTGAAGCCCTTCCGACGGAACTTCCTGATCACTTTACAGTAGACATTAGTGGACTTACTGAAATTGATCAAGCGATCTTTGTTAA
>CAYQUL010000056.1:0-6105 GCA_964420735.1 uncultured Gammaproteobacteria bacterium | reverse complement strand
GGGAACGGGAATTTCCTTCATAGCTATCTCAATGATTGTCATCACAGCACGCGCAGTTGCAGGGAGAAATGGAGAGTTAACTGTTAAGCCATCAACATCTTTTTCAGGAGCAATTGCAGCAAGTATTCGATCTTTGTCTTTTTTGTACTTTTCTGGAAGCGGCAGTTGAACTAGAAGTCCATGGATGGTTGGATCAGCATTAATCACCCGTATGAGTTTAATAATGTAATTGGCGTCACGTTGAATTGTTGGCACTGAAAACAGCTCAAAACGAATTCCTACTCGCTCGCATGCTTCTTGCTTCATTTTAACGTACAAACGACTTGCCTCATTGTCGCCAATAAGCATTACTGCAAGCTTTGGGTAAAACTCAATTCCCTTTTTCTTAATGTCAAACAAGTGGTCACCAAGCTCCTTTTCACGCGCACGCGCATATGCCTTTCCGTCAAAAACAATTGGATAGCTCGTCATAGTTAGGATTGTACTGATATACCGGTGCTCTTTCAAGCAATTTATTTGGATAACTTCACAAATACGCCACTTTAGGATAGAATATAGGTCTCAATTAAAGTTTGAGAGAAAAGGAGCACGGAATGAAATGTACCGTGACCTATACGGTTAATAACGTAACAACAGCCTTGCTGCTTGAAAAGACAAAGAGGGCAATCGGTAATAGGGTGCAAATTAATGAGATGGTGGTAACAGGAGACGTCAACTGGTGTATAAATGACAGCTACCGGCTCGAACGTACCTATCTCTCATTTTTCCCGGCCACTATGTACCAGGTACAGGTAACGATCACAAGCAACAGCATAGATATCTGTGCACTTGAGACGAGAAAAGAGTTAGGGCGCCGTATGGTGTCAGAACACATTTTGCGTCTTTCGGGCGACAACATAGAAATTGATGACTATGCCGCAGGGTTTGGCCGAGAGAAAAGTCTGTTGTCTCTAAACGACTTAATCAATATTCTTGATTCTTTACCCGTTATTCGTGAAGGAGAAAAGTCATGAAGATCACCCAGGATGTGCAAACAGGCACCGCGACGTCGGTTCATTTAGCTCTGCTAAGGCTTGCGGAAAATTGGGTGAAAATCACCCTTGCCACGGGTCGACTTGGAAACGGATCTGTTGATGTCAAGACCAATCGCTCAGGGACAACCTTTTTAAGACTGAGAGATGGGTTGTTCACGGTGACCATAGATATAAGTTACAACGCAAATTCGATAAGCGTAAACTATCAAAGGTCACATATGGTGGTAGCTGGCGTTTGCAGAACACTGATTAAAGCAAACATCATAATATTCAAGAAGATGCCTTATAGCGACCGAATTGATATTCTTGAACAAAGTGTACCAATGAGGCCCCTTCGAGAAATCGAGAACCAAATCGCAAATGACTTAAGGTTATTGTTAGCTGAAACCGGTATTGTTAAGTAGAAGACTTAAGGGCACACATGTGCCCTTTTTTCGTTCTTAAAAGTCAACGGGAAAACGAGTGCACAGCTCATGCACCTTTTGCAGTGTTATTGACAAAACTTTTTTGCTACCACTTGTAAGTACTGCATCAATCCACTCCGCTATTAAAAACATTTCCTCTCTCCCCATTCCACGACTGGTAAGTGCTGGTGTACCGAGTCTAATTCCATTAGGCGTTAAGGGAGATGCTTCGTCTTGTGGCACAGAATTAGCGTTTACCACAATCCCCGCCTTCTCAAGCAAAACTGCAGCATCTTTGCCTGATATTCCTTTGTTTCGAAGATCAATTAAAATCAAATGATTATCAGTTCCACCCGTTACCAATAAGTAACCTCGTGCTGTTAACTCCTCGGCCAGTGTTCGGGCATTTTCTATAACTTGTTTGGCGTAGCGACGGTACTCGTTTGTACCTGCCTTTTTAAGTGCTATTGCAACTCCTGCAGTAACATTGTTATGCGGTCCACCTTGAAGCCCAGGAAAAACGGCACGATCAATTTTTTTGGCCATCTGAGGGTCACGGGTCAGACCCTTTTTGGTAACCATAATCACGCCACCTCGCGGGCCTCTAAGTGTTTTGTGTGTAGTTGTTGTTATGATGTGAAAGTGTGGCGCGGGGTCAGGGTGTAGTTTTGCAACAACAAGTCCCGCGATGTGACTAATGTCAGCTACAAGAGTTGCGTTACTCCCCTTTGCCGCTTTCGCAAACTTTTCAAAGTCCAGCCGACGTGGATATGCTGTTGTTCCAACAATGATTACTTTTGGGTGTGTCGACAAAATAAGCTCGTGTAATTTCTCAAAGTCAATTGATCCGTCTGCTTCGATATCAAATTGAACTGAGTTGAAAAACTTTCCTGAGAACGTTATTTTTGGGTGTCCATGCGTTAAGTGCCCACCTGAGGACAATGACAGTCCCATGATAGTGTCACCTGCCTCGCACAAGGCCATTAGGACTGCAGCGTTAGCCGGTGAGCCTGAAAGTGGCTGTACATTGGCATGAGGAACACCAAAAAGTTTTTTTGCCGCGTCTATTGCAGCAATTTCAATTTGGTCAATAAATTCGTTACCCTGGTAGTATCTCTTTTCAGGGTACCCTTCTGAGTATTTGTGCATCAATACACTTCCCACCATCTCACGCACCTCCGGGTAGGTGTAGTTTTCAGAAGGGATCATCATCAAGGTCTTTCTCTGACGATCTGCCTCTTTAGAGAGTAATTGCTGTACACGGCTCATGGTGCAAGTATACCCCGCATCCGCAACACCACTCTACTTTTTTGTGTAAAACCGTT
This sequence comes from uncultured Gammaproteobacteria bacterium, assembly GCA_964420735.1. Lineage (GTDB taxonomy): Bacteria > Patescibacteriota > Microgenomatia > UBA8517 > UBA8517 > CAYQUL01. The sequence continues at coordinate 3,342 of CAYQUL010000056.1, read as the reverse complement.
TGTAGTTTGTCAACTTGAGACTAAAAACAGATATGTGGCGACCTAATGTTTCAAACTCACCATCAGTGAATGATGACTGTCCTGACCCATAGCAACTCGTACTGACAGTTTATGTTATAATATACCCTAAGTCTGAGAACGTAGCAGGAACGTCGAAATACACAGGCTTTCTGTCCGAGCCGCCATATGTGCGGCGTTTTGTTTTAACGGAGAAGTGAACATGGCGCGCGATACAAAAGTCATAATAACAATTGTCGGCTTTCTCATCGTGGTTGCGATATACATGACAGTAATGTATTCACAAATTCCACCGGGCTAACAATCCCATCGCCTGTCAGGGCTATCCTTACAACTCAAAAAAGTAAGATCAACCTGACAGGCAAGAAATTCTTGAAACTTCAAGTTGAATATTGGACGAAAAGGCTCGACTCCCCCTTACTCACACACAGAATTCGCAAAAAAAGAAGACGTGTACTATACTCTGCTTGATTTTTGAAAAATAAGGAGGCGAAAAGTGACTCAAAAATCAGTAGCCCAAAACGTTAGAGACAAAACCCAAGCTGCTCGACACGCAAAGCTAGAGCATGACCGTGAGCAGCTACAAGTTTATGCTGAGGAGAGGGATCGTATTTTTGCCATGGTAAAGAGAAATATTTCAGTAACTTTTGAAGAGGACTTTTTACCAAAAATTGAGAAAGCCGCTGAAGAGGGGCTTTCTGAAGCTTTCCTACCAGTTGGTGACTTTCGAGGAAAGGCGGGTCCACCTGCCGTTAAAACTCAGGCACTACTTTTGCATGGAATTGAGTATCTATGTGAGCACGGTTTCCAAGCGAAAGAGAAGGTTGAATATTCTCCTCGCATAGGAAGTGATGATGACTACGGAGACCGGACAGACGTTTGGATTCATGTTTCCTGGTAGAAGTGAAATCGCCGGATATTCCGGCGATTTGTTTTGCACTTTCAGTTACTTTTTTGACGCAAGTTCCCAATCAAGCCAAAGCTTAGGTAACATATCAGACGGCTTCCAGTTTGCCATAAGAAGCGAGATGTCGGCACTCGTTTGATATTTTCCACTTGAGGCGTAATCCTGTTTAGGAATTTCCGTCTTGTTAAAAACAATCTGCCCAACACGCCTTCCAACTGTGAGCATAATCGGGCTTTCTTGTGAATTGTTAGTTATCTCCATGGTCCACCGGTTAATGTATCCATGGTCTCCCCATCCGGCACACTTACAGATTTCAATAGTCACACGACCAATTGAACTCCGTGCGTGCATACTGCTAATGATACAATTTCTGCCCCCGATAAACTCAAGTGTGTGCGCCAGTATTGTTTGGTGTGGGTTTAAGACAATAATGCGATCATCAGCATCCAACTCAAAGTCTGCTCGCTCATGTCGGTCTAGCACCTCGTGTGCGATAACCGCCTCACGAGCCGGCCCCCACATTGCTTCAATACTTTGCTGACTCCAAGGGTTAATCACTACATGATTTATGTTTGGCTGCTCAATGTAGTAGTAAGGCCCTAGGCGTATATCGTAACTTCCTGACTTTAGTTGCCTGCGATCAAATGGCTTAATAACGATGTCACCACTTTTTATATACTGTTCAATTTGCCAGTCCACAAGTACAGTCACAATTGTTCTCCTTACAACAAAAGAAATGAACGAAAAAAGTGTATCACACAAATTTTTTCGCTACACTGTCAAAAATGTCTGCGTGAACTAAGTCAATGGAGCGATTGGCGTTTACCCTGTCCCAACCAAACTCTTCGGCAAGAGCGCGGTGAATTTCACGCGTTTTCTCCCAGTCTCCCATTTCAAAGCGATGTTCACGCTCTATTCCACTTACAAAACGTTCCCCATCCAAAAGTATTCCATGATCTTCTACTCGCAAATCATTATTTATTTGGTCAAGTAGTTCTCGGTCAACGCCCTCAAGGAGTCCATTTACAATTCCCGTTTTGGTATAAGCCTCACCTACAACAGGTTTTGTTAATAATATTTCAGTCAAGGTCGGCTCGTAGTCCCTACGGTTTTGTGCATACATTGTTTGAAGTTCAAGTGCAGTTGAGGGAGCGCCGTGACGTAGTACGGCGTTAATTGCAGGACCAGTGGGGTAAAGGTCATATACGGGGTACTTTATGTAGTGAGCACCTAGTCGCTCTGCAAGCATTTTCGCCTGAACAGTCTTGCCTAAGTTTGGTGCGCCATAGAGAACGATAAATGGATATCTTTCCACGAAGAGATAATACCACAAAAAAATGAGGATAGCTGTTGTGAGCTATCCTCAAAAAAACTTTGGTTTAACATGCCTCAATTGTGATAAGTATGCCAGTTTGTGCCAAAGGCAATTGGGACAGGCGAAATCTCGTTGTTGGGTGAGAAACGACAACCCAAGCATTGGGTGGCAAAATGATTTCAACCATCCCAACTTTTAGTTTCCAAGTTAGTCCCGTGTGTATTTCACTTGGAACAAAAAACCCCACACCTTGGTCATCAAATCTGACCTCTACAAAGACGGTTGTGTCCTGGTCTAGTACAAACGGTAGTCGAAGAAGTTGCAGTGGGTAACCCACTACCCTTTCAACGATATCAAAATGTGTTAAGTCACTTAAGCCAACACGATAGCTTATTTTGTACTTGACTAAGCTAATTACTTTTTCCTTGTCCACGATAAACGACTCCTTACTTGAAAAAGTTCTAAACGATAGGAAGTATAACAGAAACAGTGAATGTCTCCCTTAGTTGCGCAGGTACAGTCCTATAAGCTACTATAGACTTCTCTTTTACAAAAGGAAAAAGAAAACACTCGTCAGGACACTAAAAGGAGAAAAGAAATGTCGACGGCAATAATTGTGTCAGCTAGTGACAATGATGTCATTGGAAGCCACGGCAAACGGGCATGGGCGCAGCCAGCAGAGCGCACACTGTTTGAAGAAACGGTAGGGCACAACCCTGTGATCATTGGTCGAAAGAGTTATCAGGATTTTGGTCAAAACTGGCTAAAAAAAGCAACAAGTATTGTTCTTTCAAGAAACGCCCAGATGCACTTTTCAGATGCCTATACCTCCCGCACATTGAAAAACGCAATTGAGTTAGCTGAGTTTTCAGGAAGTGGCAAGGTCTTTATTGCAGGAGGTGAATCGGTTTTTGCCGAAGCACTTCCACTAGTGGACCGCATTTACCTAACTCGGGTACATTTCATCACGTCAGGAAATGCCTTTTTTCACTTACCCACACTGGGGTGGAAAATAATTGCAATTAAGGCTCACCAGGCTGACCAAAATAACCCATACCCTTTCGACACGATTGTGTATCAAAAAGTCTAAATTTTTTAGACA
>CAYQUL010000055.1:0-6237 GCA_964420735.1 uncultured Gammaproteobacteria bacterium | reverse complement strand
AGACCGCAAGCCATTTATTCGCTCAGCAGGCAGGAGTGGTGGACCAAGAGGTAACGATCGCAACCGAGGACCACGACGCGATTTTGGACGAAATGACCGTGCAACAGGTGGACCACATTTCCCAGCTTCCAGACTGGTGTCTTCAGAATCAACCAAACGAAAGTTTGAGCGATAAAAATACCGCCTCTTAAATAAGAAGCGGCACATTTTGGTTACACTTAATCCTCTGTTCGGCAAGTGGGCGCACAACTTGTGAATAGATAACCCTCAAAATGACCATGGAACATGATTCGATGGTAAGGACAATGATGTCTATTCCGTCAATTGCCCCATTTGATTTTTGCCAACCAAAAAGAAAAACTGGCAAAACATATATCGCAAGTTGAATCAAAAAACAGATCAATTGAACGACCGGCTCGTTTGTGTTGATATAAACTGACCAAGCCTTGTTCAGTACTGCACCGAAACATCCAAAAAGGATGAGAACTGACAACGCGAAAACTAAGTTAACAATGTGATACCTACTCCCTTCCCATTGGACAAAATGAAAGAAAGATATGATACACACAATGAGCCACAGCATTCCCCCAATAATGAAGGAAAATGTTTGTGAGTCTTCAAGCTCCTGAATTGCGCTGCCTAGATTTGGAAAAAGTCTCACAGGAATCTCTCCTTTTACCTATATTCTCCCATAGTCTAGCATTTGTCTTGCCTACGGTCAATTTCACCTCGGAGTTTCTAGGGGCTACATATATGCTAAACTTGTGAAGTATGGACAACAGTAATACAGCCGGCGGAATTTTGTCAGGATTGGTGGATCAGGTAAACAAAGCTACACTTCCACCTGACTTGGCTGAGGGTGTTAAAAGTCGGTTAAACCAGCTTTCGTCTCTTACCAATTCCCCGACCTTCTTGCCTGAAATTGATCGTTTCAGTCGCTACGTTGATTGGATAACCAATATTCCCTGGACTAATACAACAGCTGATCAACTGGATCTTGTGAAAGCAAAAGAAATTCTTGATAGTCACCACTTTGGACTGGAACCCTTAAAAGATCGTCTTCTTGAGTACCTTTCCGTTATGAAGTTAAATGTGGATCGTGGAACTGGTGTTTCTCGGGCTCCAATTTTGTGTTTTGTGGGACTCGTGGGTACTGGTAAAACCACCATGGCAGTCTCAGTTGCAGAGGCCATTGGACGAAAGTTTGCTCGTATTCCATTTGGAGGTATGGCCGACTCACTGGAACTGCGTGGACAGTCACGTATGCACCCTGAAGCAGAGCCGGGGAAAGTAGTGAAAGCAATTCGAGCTGCTGGAAGTCGCAATCCGATCATCTTGCTCGATGAAATCGATCGTGTAACTGACCAAGGACGAGCCTCAATCATGGGTGTCTTAGTTGAGCTTCTTGACCCTGAACAAAACCATGCGTTTGTGGATCACTACATTGACTATCCAATTGATCTGTCGCAAGCCCTGTTTATCGCAACAGCAAACAATACCACAAACATTGCAACTGCTGTTATGGATCGTCTTGAACCAATCTCAATGCCAAGCTACTCAGATCAGGAAAAAATTACGATTGGGAAGCAATATATCCTCCCCAAGGTGTTAAGAGAAAGTGCCATGCCAGACGGATCCATCACAATTGATGATGATGTGTGGATCAATATTGCCCGTCCATTAGGGTTTGATGCAGGTATTCGTACGCTAGACCGTACAATCCAAGGGGTCGTGAGGAAAATTGCCAAGATGTATGTGGAGGGCAAAGGTACCCAGTTCCATATCACCAAAGACAACGTCAAAGAATATCTGCCAAAGTGGTAATCCCCAGTTTTTTTGTGACTATCACACTGAGTGATATAATTGCATCTCGCTTTTTGGAAAGATAAGTAAACGACCTTTACAATTGGTCAATTTATCTGAAGAGACCAGTGTCTTCTTTATCATAAGGGGTGTGAATTGTGGCAAGTAAAGCGTGGACGTGGCTCGTTTTTTTTGCAATGTTTGGGTTCTGTTCACTTGGTACAAACGGACTGGCATTGGCTGTAATTTTACTGAGTGCCTTTGCCATTCGATTGTCACTGCTGTCAATGTACAAGCACTCTGGGCCTAAACAGAAGGATTGAGGTAGAGTAGTATTTTGGTTACTGGCAGGGTTTCCCCTGCCAGTTTTGCTTTATCACGATAAAGGCGCTACACTACACAGTAGTTAAAAAGAAAGTTATGTCTTCATTAAAGTTTATTGCTCTCTCCGGAACCACAAGTGTTACTGAGAACCTCTACATCTATGAATACGAAAACGATATGATTGTCGTTGACTGTGGTGTGGGCTTCCCTGACGCTGATATGTATGGCGTGGACCTGGTTATTCCAGACTTCACCTATGTCAGAAATAACGCTAAGAAGCTTCGCGCTATTGTTTTAACTCATGGACATGAAGATCACATTGGTGCACTCCCTTTTTTGCTCAAAGACGTAAATGTCCCCGTATACGGGTCCCCTTTAACCATTGGGTTTGTGAAAGACAAACTAAGAGAGTCAAAACTTCCACATGTGAAGTTGAATGTCTTTGATCCAGAAAAAGGTGAGATTAAGTTGGGTGTTTTTACCATAACTCCGTTCCGCGTTTCCCACTCAATTCCAGATGCGTGTGGGCTTTGTATTAATACTCCTGAAGGAAAAGTTTTCCATGTACCTGATTACAAATTTGATTGGACTCCTGTTGACGCAAAACCATTTGATATCGCGAAGGCTGCACTTTTGGCACAAGGTGGCGTTTTAGCTCTGGCTTCTGACGCACTTGGTGCAAACTCTCCAGGACACACGGAAAGTGAAGCTCAGATTGAAAAAATGATTGAACAAATTGCACGGGATGCAAAGGGAATTATTTACTTTAGTACTATCAGTAGTAACATTTCCCGTATGCAACAGGCAGTAAATGTTGCAAAGAAAACAAATCGCAAAGTTTGTTTCATTGGCCGCTCCATTATTAATAAAACAGAGATAGCTCGCCGCCTTGGATACCTAAAATATGCTGATGAGATGGTATTAACAATGAAGCAGGCATTAAAACTTCCGAAAGACAGGATAATGTATGTTATTTCTGGAACATATGGACAACCAGGAAGTGCTTTATACCGAGTAGCGATGGGTGAGCATGACAATTTAAGTGTTGGTGAAAACGACACTGTTGTTTTCTCAGCTGACCCAGCTCCACCTGGAGCCAAACAAAATGTCGATTTTGTAGTTGACCGATTGCTTGAGATGAATGTTGATGTGCACTACTACGATACTCAGGAGAATCTGCACGTTTCAGGCCATGGAAGCCAAGAAGATATTAAGACCTTAATGGGTCTTGTCAGACCAAAGTTTTTCATTCCCATTGGGGGCACCATTCGTCATATGAGAGCATATGCTGATATTGCCGTTGCGATGGGAGCAAAGAAAAACAACATTATTGAGTTAAACGGTGGCGACGTTGCAGAGTTTGATCATGGTCAATACAAGCGAGGTCAGTCAATTCCAGTTAAGGACGTTTTAGTTGACGGACTTGAGGTGGGGGATGTTGGTCAAGTTGTGTTGCGTGACCGTCAAATATTGGCCTCTGATGGAATAGCAATTGTGGTACTTCCCTTTGATGGGTCAAAGCAGCGAGTATCTGGAACAATTGAAATTATTAGTCGTGGATTTGTTTTTGAAAAGAAGCGCAAAGACTTTTTGGAAGAGTCAGCCGTACGGCTTGTTAAGTATTTAGAAACAAAGAAAATTGTTGGAACCGGGGTCCTTAAACGCGAATCAGTAGACTACCTAGAGAAGTACTTCTTTGACCAAACTGGCCGCAGGCCAATGGTTCTCCCTGTGGTTGTTGAGGAGTAACTCTCCACATTGATCCCGTACCCTTAACCAATGTAGGATGATGGTATGGAGCAAGTTGAGCAAAACGAACCAACATCATTTTTCGTAGTTCCAGATCAAAGTGTTCCAGAGCCGGGACGCCTACTTGACGACGCTGTGTACAACCGTTGGAACAAGCGTGATGAAAAAATAGCAGATATTCACGCAGTGCTCGCTTCAAAAACGAAAATACTTCCAGAACAGGTTGATCCCCAACGCAAACTCCTTTTTGAAAATGCCATTACTGCACATTGGGTTCCTTTAAGTAACAACGATACACGCCGGTTTGGCGCACCATCGGCTCAAACTGAACAGTCGTTTGAAAAGGCGGTAGCAAACCAGCTAGAACGAGAAAGGGAAGTCATGAGAAAACAGGGGTTGTCAGACGGCCAGATAGCCTCCAAGATGGATGAACGTGAGCAGCAAGCTCGTGAGCGCTTGGCCAAAAACGATAAAGCGTTTTTTGGTATTCGAGACAAACCATTTGAAGCACAAAAAGGGAAGTCAAATGAAGAACTCTTGAAGACGGCACGGTCTTCATATGACGAGGCCGAGATAAAGTTTAAAGAAAAACTAAATAGCCTCCTTAGTAATGTAAATGAAGAGACAAATGATGCAGCCAGAACGGCAAAAATCAAATTAGAAAAGGCAAGGAAAAATTTGGTGCAGGCCTTCACTGGTGAGGATGACCCGGAACTAGTTAAAAAGTATAACGAAATACTTCAAATGTCTTCCACCAGACAAGAAGCTGAAAAGAAAATTTTTGAATATAAAAAGCCGGTTATAAGTGTGGCTTCAGAAGAAGTTACTGATCAAAGCGATCATGAGTCACTTCCAGATGTGACAGAGGAGTCTTATTGGTCAGCAGACGCAATATCGAGAAAATTTAAGACTGAGATTGATCGGTTGAATAATTTTACCCTGCCGAAGTATTTTGAAGGACAATCAGATTTTGATAGCGGCGAAATGCTCGAACAGTATGTACGTGTATTGAAGAAAGAATTTATCGATCAAGTAAACATGAAACCAGAGGAGCGTCAAAAGGTGGAGCAACTTATTGCACAATATGAGCCTCTTGTTCAAGATATTGAGTCATTAGCATCAAACCCAAATGGGAAGTCACCCGAAGCCCAACAAGCCTTTTGGGAGAAGTTTAATAAGCATTATGACCAATTACAAAACAATGAAAAGCCGAAGGACATTACGAGTGGTCCTCTTTCCGATCTTGAGATGCTGGAGGAATCAGGTAAAAAACTCCAAGAGTTGGTTGAAAAGTATCCTGATACAGCAATTCGTCTGACTGATTCAAATGTTGATGATTTCATAGCTCAGCACATAATTGATGTATCAGAGTTACAAAGCGTATATGCAAATTATCGACTAAACCCAACTGAGGAAGGGAAAAAGAAAATACTTGAGCTTATTGATAAGAATGGTGGATTAGGTGAACGCTATAAAGCGATTCCTCCAATTATCGGTTTGACTACGACTGAAAGCGTGAATCCTGAAACTGCCAAAAAAGTAAAGTCTTTTCTGGCATATAAAGAGGACATTCAGCACCTCTTGAATTATTCACTGGAGGAAGTTGAAGAGGTGTCTTCATCAAAGGGGTTTAAAATTGAACGACCACAAGTAGTCGTTGATAGCCTCAATAAACTTATTTACACAGATTTGCAGTTTGCAAAGGGACAAACAGAATATCCCTCATACGAGGCACAATACGAACGGTTAAATCTTTTGTCTCAGGACTACTTAGACAAAATACATCAGGTAGTTGAGTCACAACCACCTGAGGATCGTCAAAAGGTTTCTGTTCCGCCAGATGTTTATACCAATTTGACGGCCGACAAGATATCCACCAGTGCTTTTTCTATTCAAAGTTTTTTAGTGGATAAACCAGCTGCGACTACTGAACTTCCAGCTGATTATTATGACTCAACGATGTCTGATCTTGAACAAGTTAAGTTGATTTATGAAAATACGTCTGTTTCAAACGATAGTCACCATGAGGATGTCAAAAAATACATCGATGCTTTGCAAGGGCTCATCAAAGTAACAGAAGAAGGCCGTGATGCACTGCTTTCCCCGGATACTCCACCGGAGGAGAAGGCTTCTCTTGCAAAATATATTCAAGAACAATGGAAAAAAACGAATGCCATCGCAAGTGTTGTTCGTAACTCATATCGATATGCCGACAATGGTTGAATACTTCACTAGAACAATTGTTCTCTTTGGTATACTCTAGTGAGACGATATGGCTAAGCGTAGAAAGCGACAAAAGAAAAATTCTGAGGAGAAAAGACCCGCTGCAATTAAGCCGGAAGTTATTTTGTCTATTCTCCA
>CAYQUL010000054.1:0-6468 GCA_964420735.1 uncultured Gammaproteobacteria bacterium | reverse complement strand
GACTTTGACAGGAACGTTTTGATGGCAGTTGAAACAGACCATATTTTACTTGCACTTTTTCTCATAGCTTAATTGTATACGGTAGCCTTAATATCTATATCAAGACAGTAATGGTAACACCTTAACCATGAGACTTTGCTGAAACATCTTTTTTCTCCTGTTTTATTACTGAAAAAATGTAAAAATTAAGCCCATGTACTTTGTTTATATACTGCTTTGTGCTGACAACACCTACTACATTGGAAGTACCAGTGACGTCGCTACTCGTCTACACGCTCACAACAACCTCAAGTCTGGTGCACACTACACTAAAATAAGAAGGCCAGTTACCCTTGTGTACTGTGAGAAATGCCTTTCATACGGTGAGGCACGAAAAAGAGAAGCAGAACTTAAAAGATTAACAAAAGAAGAAAAACGAAAGCTTATTTCAGGGCAGCCGTAACCGTTGGTTCCATATCGGTATAGCTATATGCACCGGCATAGCGAGTTCCATTAACAAAAAACCCAGGTGTGCCTGTTACTCCCAATGTGCCAGCAAGTTGAGTGTCTGAGGTAAGTCTCGCGTCATACTTTCCACTGTCTAAACATGCTCTCATGTCAGTTGCGCTCATTGTGTCTTTCAAGAAGTCGGCTAAAAGCTGTGATTTTGTTTTGTCATTTTTGACCGTATCGTTTAAGAGTGTGTAGCCGGCGTTAGTGTAAAGCTTGTCATGCACTGGCCAGAACTTTCCTTTTTCAAAAGCACAGTAGAGAGCTTTCTGTCCCATTTCACCACTTCCGTGCCCCGGGGTATAGATAGATAAAAATGAAGCTTTTCCGGCATCAACCAATTTTTTCATTTCAGTCACAGGAGCTACATAGGTGCCGCCATCAGCAACAAGGGTAAACCTTGGACCTGCTTGCTTAGCTATTTCTGAGTTTTTGCCAGTCGCTATGTGGCAGTATGGACAAGAAGGGTCTCCCACTTCAACAAACAAGACTTTACTGTTTTCATTTCCAAACTTAATCAAGTCTTGTTTAAATAAACTTTTAATTTGGTCCACTGACACTGGAACGTCTGTTGGGGTTGCTGCAGCCTGCTGTGTTCCGGTTGTGGCTGTTGCCGTAGTATTATTTCCACCACGCAAGTTTTCAACTCTTTGCCACAAGACACCTAACATAAATGAACCCATCAGAAGTGCAACGTATGCAACGGGAAGTAGTTTTTGCCAAACGAGAGGATTAATGGTTATGGTGCGACGGGCTTTAGGGGTACTAACAACTTCAGATACTTGAGGTTTTGTTTGCTTCTTTGCAGTTCGTGCGACTTTCGCCATCTGACTATATCACCATGATGGTCCACTTTTGTCAAGGAATGAAAGAGTCTCAAGAGCTGCCATTGTACCAAAGCCAGCGGCCGTAATTGCTTGTTTGTAATGTCGGTCATGCACATCTCCTGCCACAAAAACACCTTGAATGTTGGTACTCATTTGGGTGTGTATCGATGGGGTTGGTTTAATAAAACCAATTTCATCTAAGGAAAGTGCATCACGAACTAAGTCAGTTGAAGGGGTATGCCCAATTGCCACAAACAAGCCATCGAGTGGCAGCTCCCACTCGCCTTTGCCTACTGTGTTAAGTTTGGCTTTCTCAAGCTTTGTCTCTCCCATAAGTTCAAGGACCTGTGTATTCCATTCAATACGAATGTTTTTTGTTTGTTTCACCTTCTCCTGCATCGCGGCAGATGCTTTAAACTCACCTCGGCGGTGGATCATAATAACTTCCTTGGCATACTTGGCAATAACTAAGGCTTCCTCCATCGCAGAGTCTCCTCCACCAACAACACCAACTACTCGATCTTTGAAAAAAGGTGCATCACAAGGAGCACAGGACGAGACACCTCTCCCTCGCAGACGATCTTCACCGGGGACCCCCAGCCACTTAGTTTGTGCACCTGTTGCAAAGATAATTGCCTTTGCTTGTATTGTTTTGTCACCTGAGTGAAGGGTAAATGGTTGATTGTCCAGAAGTAGTCGCTCAACCTGTTCAGTTAATAGTTCCGCACCAAATCGTTCTGCTTGCTTGCGCATTCTTGTCATTAATTCAGGCCCATCAATCCCTTCGGGAAAGCCTGGAAAGTTGTCAACGGTTGTGGTGAGCATTAACTGCCCTCCCCAAGCGTCACCTGCAAAAATAATGGTTGAAGCATTTCCTCGTGTTGTATAAATTGCGGCAGTGAGGGCCGCGGGGCCTCCTCCCACAATCGCAACATCCCACGGCTGACCTTGATCTGGTTTATTAACTACAAAATTTGTTTCCATACTCGCTGTCTACAATTGTAACACTAAACCCAGGCCACTCCGTGGGACACACGGCGAGAACTTACAGAGTACCCGTTGTTGTAGGCTCAGCAGGGGTAACAGGTGCCATTGGCATCTCTGCAACTGGTGCTACTGGCGCAACAGGCATAGCTGGTGCAGCAGGTTCAGGTACCATTGGTGTAACAGGCTCAGTAGGAGTTATAGGTGCCATTGGCATCTCTGCAACTGGTGCTACTGGTGTCGTCGGAGCAACAGGTGCCATTGGTGTAGGCACAACTGGACTCACTGGTGTTGTTTGATCAGTTGGATTCATGTGTAATCACCTCCTTTTGCGTTGTATTACAAACCTTTTTTCAATACTTCTTCAAATCCCCGCTTACCGGCAAATCCAATTTGCCGTGCAATTTCTTTGCCATCTTTAAAAAGAATGGTTGTGGGGATACTCATAACGCCGTAGACAGATGACAAATCATTGTTTTCGTCAACGTTCACTTTCATAAACGAAATTTTCCCCTCGTGCTGGTCAGAGAGCTCCTCTAAGACTGGCTCTGACATTTTACAAGGACCGCACCAAGGCGCCCAAAAATCAACAAATACTGGCATTTTTGAAGACAAAACTTTCTCTTTGAAGTCTTTTCCGCTCACAGACTGAATAGCCATGTGCCCACTATAAATGCTCAAATACGTTTTAGTCAATAGCAAAGATTTCAGTTTTGTCATATAATACGTTCGCGACGAAAAGAAAATAGACAAGAAGGAGATGTTAGGGTTGAAACTGATACCACTTCATCCCCGACCCACAGCAAGCGGGAGAATTGACCAAGTTCTTTACGCCATACGAAATTGCTTTGGTACGGAACTTGGGTCAGCAAATGCACTCGTGTTTGATGAAGAAACGATGACGCTTATTGTTACGAGAGAAGACGCGTCTCGCGTATCGCTTTCTCTCACTATTGTTCCTGAAGATATTTCAGTCGCATAACACATTTTTGGAGGTTACTTATGCTTGGAACTAAGAGTCGAATTTTGAAAGTTCCTGAAGTTATGGTTGATGGTATCGCGGTCTCACCATCACTTGATATGCCCGGTGCTTGGATCAGCCGAGAAGGGATAATTTTCTCAGAGGATCAACCAGTTGCAAAGGCTGCAACCGAGATGATCCATCAGTTGATTCATCCCCAAAAAAAGGTGGTTCGAGCAACATGGGATCACGGAGACCTGCTCTAGACGAGCACAGAGGGTGCATTATGCATCCTCTTTTTTTGTGTTTAAATAGTGAAGCGCTCCCCAGAGTCCCCCCAGGTCACCAAGGGAAGCTTTTGCAATAACGGGAATTTCAGGATAAATGGTGAGCATTGTCTTAAGGTTCATCTTAATTCGCTCCATTGAAAGCTTCTTTAAAACAGATCCCCCGATAACCACAATCTCAGGAGACCAATGCAATATCATATTTGCTACCCCAACTGATGTAAGTCTTGCCATTTCTTCCCAAAAAGCCGGGTCATCGATGTCTTGTGGGGCCTTGCCATAGCGACGTTCAATTGCAGCTCCACCAATTAAGTCTTCAAGGGTTAACTTTCCACTACTACGGTCAAAATCAACGATTTGATGTCCCACTTCAAACCCATATTGAGTTGGGTCTATTTTGTTGTTTGTTAGCCTCACTCCGTTTACCCCGGTACTAATGGTAATGTAGACCACAATCTTGTGGTTTTGTGCGGCCCCATAGAAGCTCTCTCCAAGACCAACTAATGCTGTATCGTTTTCAAGAAAGACCCTCGTTCCAAAGGCCAAAGACAACTCTGAAGTTAATGCTTTTTCATTCCACAGTGGAAGATGTGGTGAATGAATAATTTTTGTTTTGTCCAGTGAGAGCACTCCGGCTACTCCTCCTGCTGCAACAACAGGCTTTTCCTCCCCCACCATCTCTCGAGCGGTCTGCGCAATTGCAACAATACCTTCTTCAAATGTTTTTGGGGTTTTAAAAATACGAGTATCTTTAATCGTACTTCCATCAACGGAGTAACCAAGTTTGGTGTTGCTACCACCAATATCAAACAGCAGGTATGGGAGTTGTTGAATATCGCTCATGATTTTTGCTCGTGGACCGGGTGTCCACCGAACTCACCTCTTATAGCAGACAAAATCTTTCCCGTAAAGCTGGGGTTTTTCATCGTTTCCGTGCGGTAGTCCACTGCGGCTTTAATTGCCCAATCAATTATACCCTTGCTTTCGGCGTATTCGACTGTCCACGCGCCCTCACCAAGAGAATCAACTGAGCCTTTAACTGCAGTAAGTTCTGGGCCATATTTTGCAAACGAGGCGGTTAGCCACTCAACAAGCTTTGACTCAATAACACTGCCATGTCCAAAGGCAGTTGAAGCTTTGGCTAAATCAATCGCGAATGGCGACTCATGTAGAATTGTCATTCCTTCAGCTAAGGCCTGCATCATGCCGTACTCTATTCCATTGTGTACCATCTTTACGAAATGACCGGCACCAGTCCCTTCAAAATGGGCAACACCAGCGGGAACTGAGAGGGCTGTATAGAGTGGTAACAAATGCTCAAACAGGGTCTTACTTCCACCAATTACCAAACATACTCCATTTAAGGAGCCCTCAGGTCCACCTGAAACGCCAACATCAACAAACTCGATTCGCTTCTCACGTAAAAGTGCAGCATGGCCGGTAGCGTCAGCAAATGGTGAGTTTCCCCCATCAATTACAATGTCATCTGGGGACAGAAGTTCTGATAATGTGTGAATTGTTTCATGAGTGGGTTGGCCATGTGGCAACATTAACCAAATAACACGTGGTGTGGGGAGTTTTTCAACCAGTTCAGCTAAACTGTAGGTGGGTGTCAGTCCACAACCAACAAGAGCGTCAGTTGCCTCAGGGCTTCTGTTCATGCCAACAACTCGATAATTTTGGCGAAGTAAGTTCTTTGCCAGGTTTGTTCCCATTTTACCAAGCCCTACTATGCCAAGCTCGGTAACTTGCCGTGCCTTTGTCGGTTTATCGATCCATTCTTTTGAAAGTGCACGAACAGTGTCTGTGTGAAGTGGATAGTGATTTAATGGCACTTCATGGTTCTTGAATCCTGCAATAATAGGGTCTGCTACTCTCCACATTTGGTTAATCTCCTCAGTTGAAACAAAAAAAGTTTGGTCCCCTAAAAAGACATCAAGCAAGAGTTTTTCATATTCTTCAGTGTATTGCACTCTGGTTTGTGCATCCCGCTCATTTAAATAAAACCGCTTGTCGTCAACGACCATCTCGTATCCTTCCCTCTTTGCCCAAAGGTCAAGTTGAATACTTTCCTCAGGCTCAAGTTTAAACAACATTTTGTTCCGTGAATCAATTTCCTCACCCTTAGGAAACATAGGTGAAATTGCCTTCTTAAAATTAATGACAACTTCTTTCTTTTGAGTGGCCAGTCCTTTGCCTGATTCAAGAATAAAAGGAACCCCTCGCCACTTTGGGTGATCCAACCGAAACTCAACTTTAAAGTAGGTTTCAGTTGTCGAGTCAGAGGCAACACCTTCGTGGTGAAGGTAACCATCATATTGTGCTCGATAAGTTGAGTTAACGAGTGACCCGTCATCAATGATAAGTAAGGATGACAGCACCTGTGCACGAGCCCGTCGCACGCTTTCGGCGTCAAACTTTTCAGGCTTCTCCATTGCAATCATTGCAAGAAACTCGAGCAAATGATTTTGCCCAACATCGCGAAATGCACCAAGGGCGTCATAGAAGGCTCCACGCTGGCCGACATCATTTGTTTCAAGTAGTTTAATCTCAACTTTTTCAATATATTTATTGCTCCATGCACCATCGAAGAAGGTGTTACTAAAACGAAATGCCATAATGTTTTGCAACATTGCTTTACCTAGATAGTGGTCAAGTCTATAGATTTGTTGCTCAGTAAAATGTGAAGAGAGAAGCTCTGTTAACTCTTGTGACGTAGTGTTATCTGATCCAAACGGTTTTTCGAGAACGATTCTTGTG
Organism: uncultured Gammaproteobacteria bacterium; assembly: GCA_964420735.1. Classification (GTDB taxonomy): domain Bacteria; phylum Patescibacteriota; class Microgenomatia; order UBA8517; family UBA8517; genus CAYQUL01. The sequence continues at coordinate 160 of CAYQUL010000054.1, read as the reverse complement.
TATCCATCAGTATCTGAGCATGGAGTGTTTAAGTTTTTCTTTCCTAAGTGAGTAATAATTGATTCGTAGTGAACGGGAGGCACTGCAAGGTAATAGATTTTATTGCTACATATTTTCCACTGAGCATCAACTGAACCAAGGCTTTCGGCCAATGTGTCAA
>CAYQUL010000053.1:0-6541 GCA_964420735.1 uncultured Gammaproteobacteria bacterium | reverse complement strand
CAAGAAGAGGAAGGTGTTATGGTGAACTCAGAGTTTCTCGATGGGCTAGACTCCCAAAAAGCGATTGAACAGATAACCACGTTTTTGGTTGAAAAAGGTTATGGACACGAGGAAACAACATATCATTTGCGTGATTGGCTCATCTCACGACAACGATACTGGGGAGCCCCTATTCCAATGATTTTCTGTGCACACTGCCGAGAGAACGGTTTGGGAGAAGTTTACAGTAACGAATGGAACGCAACCGGTTGGTACACGGCACCTAACGAGAGTCTTCCCGTTGTTTTACCTCAAATTGCGGACTACAAACCAAAAGGGGACGGAACGGGACCCTTAGCTGACCACCCAGAATTTTTTAACACCGTTTGTCCCGCCTGTGGAAAACCTGCCACGAGGGAGACTGATGTGATGGACACCTTTATGGATTCGTCCTGGTATTATTTGCGCTATCCTTCCGTTAACGCGAGTGACGCCTCAAGTGTTGCCTTTAATGCTGAGATAACTGAAAAGTGGTTACCCGTTAACCTTTACTTTGGTGGAGCAGAACACGCAGTGCTGCATTTGCTCTACGCACGCTTTATGAATCAGGTTCTTTTTGATCAGAAAAAAATAGTCTTTGAAGAACCTTTTCCACGGTTTTATGCTCACGGATTAATGATTAAGGATGGGGCTAAGATGAGTAAGTCTCGGGGAAACGTGGTAAACCCTGATGAATATATCAAAAAGTTTGGAGCAGATGCCATGCGTTTGTATGTTATGTTTTTAGGCCCAATGGACGGAAGCCCGGACTTTAGGGACACTGGAATTGAAGGTATGGAGCGTTTTGTGAACCGAGTATGGGAGTTGTTTTTTGAGTTTAGCCAAACAGCACAAAGCCAGGTTGGAAGTGAAGAGACTGAAACAGTGATGCACAAAACAATACAAAAAGTAACTGCAGACATGAGTCAGTTTCGCTTTAACACAGCAATTGCTTCTATCATGGAATACACTAACTACTTGTCTAATGCCATTAAAGAGAAGCAAGCCTCTCATGAAGCCTTACGAGTCTTGTCTGGGCTTATTGCCCCGTTTGCACCACACCTGGCTGAAGAGGTTTGGCACGAAATGCTTGATGAGAAAACAAGTGTTCATGTTTCTACCTGGCCAAAGTTTGATGAGCAAAAAACGATTGAGAAAGAACGAGTCATACCAATTCAGGTGAATGGACGTGTTCGAGCGCAGTTAACAATTAGCCTCGAAAATATGACTGAGGAAAAAATTGTCTCATTAGCAAAAGAAATTGAACTCGTTAAAAAATGGTTGACACAGGAGCCAAAGAAGATCGTCTACATTGAAGGAAAACTGATAAACTTTGTCGTTTAGTCTTCACAAAACTTAAGTAAGTCTTACCTCTATCAAGATGTAAACTTATCGACGAGTAATAATAAATATTATGAAGATGACCGCGAAGAGGCCAAGAAAGGCGATAATGCCACCTGTTAAGAAACGAGCAATACCACTGGTTGGCTTGGCAGTAGGCGTTGGTGTGGCTAAGTCAGACACTTCCTCTTGTTTTGTTGTTTCAGAAGGCTTTGCTGTTGCACGAGCATTCCCTTCAAGGCTTGTAAAGGGGCTCATTGATCCCTGCATAATGGTCTGGCCCGCTGGGGTACGAACATTTCGATCCCGTTCAATTGTCACAAAAACTGATCCAAACGGTTCGCGTGTTCGATACTCAAATTTACCAAGCCCAAGTTCACCGATTCGAACAGGGTTACCACCAGCTTGTGGGTTTGCCCAAAGAACATAGTTAACAATCTCAGCTCCACCAGGATAGGTGATATTTCTACATGTTCCGATGATGTGATAGTTCAGATCTTGCATAAAGACAGAACCCATCCAGCAGGTTGCCTGTGTCCCGATGCGATTGGTAAGGGTTGTCTCACCCTCAGACGCATACGTTTGCCCTGTGATGGTTAAGAAGAGCATGAGGCTTGCAACTATTCCAAGTAATCGTTTCATATGGCAATTGTATCAGATTTTGTGTATTTGCAACAAACGAGGTTGAGTTACTACAATAAGTATGCTGCCCAGAAGACTTATCTCATTTAAAACGTGTGTTGTTCTTGCCATGACTGGTGTTTTCCTCATTACAATAGGATACCTATGCCTGACATCCTCTTTTTTTGTACCAAGTAAGGTTCAATATATTGGGCAAGACTATCACTCAAACGTTTTAAGTGATCAAATTAGTAGGGAGGGGGGTGCAATAAACATCAATAAAGCTACATCTGTCGAGCTTGAGTCACTACCACTTGTTGGCCCTAGTACTGCACAAAAGATTGTTAAGGGAAGGCCTTATTCCACAATAAATGAGTTATTAACTAAAAAAATTGTGAGTCAAAAGGTTTTTGATGTGATACAAACCAAAATCAAATCATAATTCATGCCCAGAATCCTTTTTATGCTTCTCGTAATGGCTTTAGCCTGCCTTCGCGTTTCAACGCTCTTTTTAACACCGTTCAGCGGGGGATACGTTCGTACCATTGCCATCTCCCGTGTTCCGCAGGAATATAACGGCAAGCAATACATATATATTAATTCAACTCGTGTTGCCCTTCCTTCAACTCAATTTGTGTCGCTCGGTGACACCATCACCATTAAAACGACTGAAAGTGAGCAGGGAATTGTTGTTACTGATATGAAAGTAACAACTACAAAAAACCTTCTCTATAAAGTACGGCATGACTTTATACAGTTTGTTTTATCACACACTCCAACTCCAGCTGGAGAGGTGTTAATTGGGGTCGTCATTGGTGCTCGTGACATACTTCAAGGCAGAGAGTCAATCTTTATTAAGCAAGCTGGAATAACCCATCTATTAGTTGCCTCAGGCACAAACGTTGCTTTTGTCTCGTTATTAGGAATGGCACTTTTGCGTCCGGTACTGGGAAGAATCAGAGCAATTCCCGTTGTTGTCTCTCTTGTCTGGATTTATGCCCTTATGGTTGGCCTTGAACCAGCAATCGTTCGCTCAGCAGTTACCTTTACGGCTGTATTGTGCTTGGCTTTTTCTGGTCTATATCTACCTACATTAGCTGTTTTGTTCTGGGTATTTTTGTTCTTTGTGGTAGTTTCTCCGTTAACACTTACGGATGTTGGGTTTTATTTAAGCTTTAGTTCAGTGGCCGGTATCCTGCTTTTTGAGTCATATTTTTATCGTTTGATGCACTTTGTTCCATTTAAATTGGTGCGTAAGTCATTCTCAACGTCATTAGCTGCATCCTTATCAGTTTTCCCAATATGTTTATTGGTCTTCAAAAGCTTTCCGCTTGTTACGGTCATTTCAACCTTGCTTGTTTCATGGGTGACCATGCCGATTCTTTTCCTTGTGAGCCTTTCATACCTTGTCTCTTTCGTAAGTATGCAGCTTGGTACGTTACTACTATTGTTTACCATTCCCTTAGCTCACTATTTTCTGTTTGTTGCCAGAACACTTTCCTTCATATGACAAAGTATTTGTTTATTTTGGTAATAGCTGAAGTAGTAGCCTTAAGTTTTGTTTTTTCCCCACACCCAACAAATTTACGTCTCATTACTTGTGACGTGGGTCAGGGAGATGCTCACCTTATTTTGTACGAGAATGTCCAAATTCTCGTTGATGCTGGAGAAAGACAAGATGTTTTAACCTGCCTTGGAAAGTATATGCCTTTATCTGACCATCACCTTGAGGTTGCAATCATGACACACCCCGAGTTTGACCACGCCGGAGGGTTTAACTCGGTACTTGAACGGTATTCAGTTGGGATGCTGGTAGCTAACAGCATTGATAATAGCACTGAGAGCTACCGACTGCTTAAAAAGAAGGTGGGGGATCAGCATATTCCTGTTATTCAACCAGCTGTTGGAGATGAGCTTGTTATTCAGGACTTAAAGCTAACTTTTTTGTATCCAGGTCCTGACCTTGTCACAAAAACAGGGATTACACAACTTGGAGCAGAATCTGCAAAACAAAACCTCAATGACTACTCAATTGTTTTCCTCCTAACACATGGTGAGTCTCGTGCCTTATATACCGGTGACTTAAGCCCTGAGGCTGTCCCTGTACTCCTGTCTCAAGGGATCATTGGTCATGTCACCATGCTTAAAGTTCCCCATCATGGATCAAAAAATGGTTTAACCGAGCAGCTTTTATCAAGTGTCACTCCTGACATTTCAATTATCTCTGTGGGACGAAAAAACAAGTTTGGGCACCCAGACCGGGAAATCTTAGATCTATTATCAACAAGCACCACCAAGGTATATAGAACAGACCTAGTAGGCGACGTGGCCCTTGTAGAGGAAAATGGAAAGCTTGTTTTTGGGCACGATGTATATAAGTGTTCATTTTCTACCTGGAAGTGGTGTTTTTCCCAACTGGCTGTACAATTTTGAGCATAACGAATAGATCTCCTCGCGGTTTGTCACTTTTATTGCTAAAATACGGTATGAACGACCTTCTTTCTACTTCTTTAAGGAAACTCTATCCTGATGCTGACTTTGAAACGAGTAACCCTTCGATTGAGCATGGTGACTTGACCTCAAATATTGCGTTAGTTCTTTCAAAAAAGGAAGGGTTGCCTCCACGAGAGCTTGCTCAAAAAATAATTACTAGTCTTACTCTTGACCCTGATTTGTCACATGTCTTTGGTCACTTTGAAATCGCAGGTCCAGGATTTATCAACGCATTTTACAGTGAAGAATATCTAAAAAAAGAATATACAAAGATATCTATTGATACAGATTCTTATGGTTTGAATAAGTCAATGCAAGGGCAACAGATTATTGTTGAATATACAGATCCAAACCCGTTTAAAGAATTTCATATTGGCCACTTATATGCCAATGTAGTTGGGGAAACGATTGCTCGCTTGTATGAGACAACCTCTGCCAAAGTGTCTCGAGCCTGCTATCAAGGAGACGTTGGCATGCATGTTGCCAAAACAATGTGGGGAATGTCGAAGCTTATGCACGAGGACGCTCAGACAGTTGAAGTTTTGGAATCAAAGCCACTTGATGAGCGAATCTCCTTTATGGGTAAAGCATATTCTCTTGGAGCTACTGCATTTGAAAGCGACACAGCGGCAGTCAACGAAATGAAGGAGATAAACAAAAAAGTGTACGCAAAAGATCCAGAAATTTATGGTTTGTATCAGAAAGGTAAATCCTGGAGTATGGAGTATTTTCAAAAAATGTATGCTCGCCTTGGTACCCATTTTGATTTGTACTACCTTGAAAGTGAGGTTTCAGATGACGCCGTGTCACTAGTTAAAGCCTTTTTAGACAAAGGTGTTTTCACACAAAGCCAAGGAGCTGTTGTTTATGACGGAGAAAAGGATGGCTTGCACACTCGAGTCTTCATTAATAGCCAGGGAATACCTACCTATGAAGCCAAAGACTTAGCGCTTGTTACTCGAAAGCAGAAAGATGTTGCCTATGACCTTTCCATAATTGTCACTGCAAACGAGGTAGATTCTTATTTTAAAGTCGTTTTTGCGGCACTGGCTAAAATTAATCCTGAACTTGCTGCAAAAACGGTCCACCTTTCGCACGGCCTGGTAAAGTTACCCGAAGGAAAGATCTCAAGTCGTACCGGACATATAATTACAGCAGCCACTTTAATCGATGCAGCTTCCGCTGAAGCTCAAAAACTTGGACAATCAATTACCAAGGAGCTTTCAGAAAAAATCGGATTAGCAGCCATCAAGTATGCACTGCTAAAAAACAATCTAGGGGGAGACGTTGAATACTCATTTGAAGGGTCTGTGACATTTAATGGAAATAGTGGTCCGTATCTCCAATACACCTATGCAAGAACACAAAGTTTGATTGCAAAGAGCACGGTGACAGAAGAAGTCAAAGGCCAGCTGCGTAGTGAAGAAGTAACTTTGATGCGCACTTTAGTCCGATATCCTGGGACAATAGCGACAGCACAAAAAAAATACTCACCCAGTATGCTTTGTACATATCTGTATGAGCTGGCCCAACAATTTAACTACTACTATAACGTACAGCAAATTGTCGGAAGTGAGCAAGAGGCATTTCGAGTTAACCTCGCGGCTTCTGTTGGACAAGTTTTAAAGAATGGACTACAGATCCTCGTAATTGAGGCTTTACCTAAAATGTAGTTTCAGAGTAATATCCCCACATGGACACAAAAAAAATAACCTTGGGAAACGGATTGAGGCTTTTGGTTACACCAATGCCAAGCCTTCAGTCAGTAACAGTCACCGTTTGGGTACGAGTTGGCTCACGATATGAGACTCCTGAAATTGCAGGGATCAGTCACTTTTTCGAGCATATGGTATTTAAAGGTGGCAAGAAGTATCCATCAGCCAAGGCCGTGAGTGAGGCGGTCGACGCCTTGGGTGGAGAGTTTAACGCCGGAACTTCGAAAGAATGGACTAACTTCTATATTAAAGCTCGGGCAGGGTCCTTAGACAAGGCAATGGACATCTTGGCTGATATGACAACGGCCCCGAAGCTTGCCCCAGATGATATTGAACGAGAACGAGGTGTCATT
>CAYQUL010000052.1:3981-6746 GCA_964420735.1 uncultured Gammaproteobacteria bacterium | reverse complement strand
GACAATTTGACGATTATTTCAAGTGATTGCTCAAAAGTTGATGTTTTCTGGAGAAGATTTTTGATGCTTTAGCGAAGATACAAATAAAGATACCAATAACAATTACCGCTAAAATTTTCTCCCCTACTTTTATTACAAAAGAATATATTAGAGGCAATAACAATAAAAACACTTTCTTACCTGTTAGCACTGAAAAGACAAAGAAGATTAATGCCACAACCCCATTCAAGAAACTGAAGAGTTAAGAAAAGCCGGACCCTTTCGAGTCCGGCTTAATTACATCAGTTCTTCACTGATTAGCTTCGAGTCACTTGCTGACTCGCCGTATAGTTCTGTCCATCCAATCCTTTCACCGTGAAGGTAAAAGTATATGTCCCGACTGGGATTGTGTTGGAATCGGTATTGTCACCGCTTCCCCCTTGATAGTCAACATATGCGCCGTCATGTCCGAAGTCCATATGCTGCCAGTCGTTTAAGGCGTTGCTCCACACTGCATGGAATGTCACCACTCCCGTTGCATTGTCCACCGACACAATTGTCAGTGACAGCGTGGGCGGTGTAGGCGTTGCAGTCGGCGGAACAGGTGTTTCCGTTGGTGGCCCACTCACCGTCACTTGTTGGGTACTTGGATAGTTTTGTCCATCCAATCCCTTCACCGTAAACGTCATGGTGTAAGTTCCCGGATTATAGATGTGAGTTGCCTGTTGATGACCACTTCCCCCATTCACATCGAAGGATTGTCCATCTCCGAAGTCAATGTGATGCCAGTCTGCCAATGCATTTCCCCAGTCAAGAGTGAACGTTGTAAGTCCACTATTCTGATCAACCGAATCAATCGTTAGCGAGTGAGTCGGAGGGGTAGGCGTTGGTGTTGGCGGCAATGGTGTCGCTGTCGGTGGCCCTGTAACCACAACTTGTTGAGTTGCAGTGTAAGTTAAACCGTTGCGGCAGTTCACCGTGAGCGTCATTGTGTATGTTCCAGGAGGATATACATGAGAATCAACCTTGGTATCACTTGCACCTTGGTAATCCACATAGAAATCTTCCTGACCGAAAGTAATGCGTTGCCAACTGTCCACAGGTGCATTCGTCCATGCTGCCGTGTAGTTAACCAGGCCAGTCACTGCATCCACTGAGTTTAAAGTCAGTGATACCGTCGGGAAAGGCATGGAAATCTGTTGGCTTGTTGTGTGCGGTTGTCCTGCCACATCTTTCACAGTGAATGACAAGGTATATGGACTCGCACTTGGATTGTAAATATGGCTTGCAGACTGATGTCCGCTTGCCCCATTCACATCAAAGCTCTGTCCATCACCAAAATCAATGTGCTGCCAATCTGCCAACGCATTGCTCCAGTCAAGTGTAAAGTTGACCAGACCGCTTGCTGTGTTGGCGTTGTCGATTGTCAGTGTGTACGTTGGTGGCGGTGCAGAGACGGTAATTGGTATCAGATATGCATATGGAATGCCATCTGTGCCTTTCACTGAAACTGCAATCTCGTAGGAGCCATACGGATAATAGTTATGCGTTGCAGTTGTGTTAACTGCTGGTCCTTGGAGATCAAAGTTTGTATTGTCGCCAAATTCAGTGTGAATGCTGTACCCTGGTGCTGCGCCTGAGACATTGTACGTGATGGTGACCTCACCATTACTGGTGTTAGTAACTGCAGCGGACAGTGTTGTCACTGTCGGCGCGTGCATTCGTCCACCACAATTGGTATCGTGGAAGATTTCACCACTTTCGATGTTATCAGCAACCGGATATCCGTTATTAAAAAGGTTGTCTGTCAGATTAGTGTCACTTGCAAAGAAGCAAGTGAAGCCACCCGTTAGATTCGGACCTTCATAGACGACTGCCGACCACCCGGGCGTAACGCCAATTGATGAAATCATATTGCTCATCAGTGACCCAGAATAGGGATCATGTACACCCCAGTTATTCCAGTCAAAGTTTGCGTTTTCCCAGAATGTAACGGTGTCTCCTGGCCGCGTGCCAAGATAGTTACCGCCACACGTTGAGTCAGTGAATGCCCAAATAGACGAAATTGTATCCGTCATTGGGTCGCCATTGTCATAGTAAGCGCCTGACAGATCAGGGTAATCGCTCACTAAACATTTGCGAGTTCCATTCCCGTCGGCATCTTTAGCTACCCAGAGTGAGTAACCAGAATCTACCCGTACACTACTTACCTGATCGTTCAGGTTACCGGGAACATTAACCCAACCATTTGTTGGATCATCCCAGCCGTACTGATCGCTTCCGTAGTTTGTGTCCTTGCGGATATCAATTCGTGAATCGCCATATGCTCCACCGCCTGAGCCGCCTCCAATATCCCAAGAATAGTTGTTAATGACAGGTAAAGCTCCTGGAGCTGCTGCTCCAATTGCCATTGCGTCGTATTGGCAAATGGTGTTGTCGAGGACGGTCACGCTAGAGATCATGTTGTACCCATTGGCATCAACATAACCGTTTGTATCATGAGAACCGTCGAATCCAACTCGGATGACTGAATTATCGTAATGATCCTCGTCTACGTTCCACATCGCGACAGTGTGACAGATGCTTAAGCTCATTGGATTATTTGCATCAGCACCCGCGACAATTGTCTTTCCAGGCGGAACATAGATAGATCGTGTTCTGTCATTGAAAGTTGTTGCCAGATTGAACGTGCCATTGCCTGGAAGGACTGCGTAGTTACCGCGGCAATCCTTGTTATCAAAAAGCACAACCTTCGAAAAACTTCTGGCAACGGCCCACGTCTGAAA
>CAYQUL010000052.1:0-3971 GCA_964420735.1 uncultured Gammaproteobacteria bacterium | reverse complement strand
AAATTCAGAACACCAGTTCCACTGGAAACGTGGAGGTCCGGTTATCGTACCCACGTTCTCTTGCGTCACGCAATCTTGACCGGGTCCACGAGCATATTGATTTAGGCTTATATACCCATGTTGCTGGATGTATTGAATTAGGTCGAAGGTATATCCAGGCAATGCCCAACCGTCCCAGTGCAAGTGATAACCATTTTGAGGTCCACCCGTATTTCCAATCAGACCAATAAGATCGCCTTTATTTACTTGCTTGCCCACCCAAACATATATTTTAGTTAGGTGAGCATATCTAAAGCCGACTTTACCGTCTTCTATGACCACATTATCACCATATCCGTAGGCTGTGTTTCCTGCGAAAGTGACATGCCCGTTTCCTGATGAATATACTGGCATTCCAAAATCCGAATCACCTCCAAGACTTATGTCTAGAAAGCGCCCCTCCCCATTGTGACCATTACAGTCTAGTCGAGTTATGTTATAACTCCCGATAATTGGTGGTCTGTAATCTTCTTGTACGACAGACTGTGCCTCAACTATCGTGTTTTTAATACCAAACACTAAGATGAGAGACACAATAAACAAAACCAACTTCTTCATTGCACACTACTCCTTCATTCATTAAGATTTCAAAGTGCTCATACGAGCTAGAAGACTTTCAGCAATATTGCTGCGAGCTTGATTATATTCTTTAGTTCATTTTGAAGCAACTCTACGGAGACTTGAAACCATCCTGTCAAATGTTTCCTTTTGTGTATCTAGTTGAGATTTGCCAATACTTGTATAAACATATATCGTTACAAGCTTTCCGTCTATCTGAAATGCGGCGGTATATCCCCATGACATCTCACCTTCTCCGCCGCCTGTTGGAAATGTATACCACTCTATGCCATCAAGGTTGTTGACCCTTAGGTCTGAAATTTTGGTGTAGTTCCAAAGAGGCCAAGTATCTTTAGGATTCTTCTCGTAATCGTTGACCTTGTAAAATGGTTCATTTTTTGTGAGCGGTTTTATTTTGTAAAAAAGATCATCACTTGTAGGATTATTTGTGACACCATATCCCAGCCAATGGCTTTTGTTTCCATTACCATCATAGATTGAAAATTGCTTCGATAGACCGTATCCGTAATCTTTGGCAGGTTCGGATTTTAACAATCCTTGAGGGTACTCAAATTTGAATCCATTTTGATAGTCAATAAAAATACCATCTTGATCCACGAACTTGGAGTTGTCTGATGAGGGTGACGGCACGGGGGTCTGTCCTACCAAACTACCCACTTGAGGTTGAGTATCTGAACCTTGCTCTAATTTAAACTTATACAAAACTACCCCAACAACAACCAGGGATGTTAATAAAGCAGGTAACAGGATCTGTTTCATTTGTTTCTTTTTCATACCCTTATTATACATTGTTTTCGACTCTTTTCCAAAAACATGGGTATTTTCCTCCAAATCTGGGCACCAGACTATGGGAAACATGGGAAATTTTTGCTCTTTTCTTTTTGTCCAAGCTGACTATTTTGCCACAGAGGCGCAGCGCGCCGAGTTAAAGATAACGTTGTGGCTGATGCGGGCAGCCACAACTCCGCAGACGAGTACTCAAAGTGTTTGGAAATAGGTCCGAATTTTGACATAATAAGTCCACAAAAATAGCACAGACATTCCTGTCTGTGCATATATTCTTAAGACACATACCAATCTACATATCGGCATATTCCAACTTCAATAAGCAGTTTATATATCCCCCGTGGTTTCTGCTCAGAAGTGGATATTTGCTGATAGCTACCTGTTGGTCTTTTCGATTTTCGAACTCGGTTTATGGGATCATATTCTTCAAAGAACGCCCAAATAACACCTAGGACAAAGATAGTAACAATCAAGACCTCAATAGATGCCATCAGCACAAAAATTATGGCGGCAATAGGGTTACGAGTTGATAGATACCACAGATATATCCAAACTTGAAAAAAAGATATAGCTGCCGTAATAACAACCCAGGCAATACGTCTTCCAAATACTCTAATGCTCCAAAGCATGTAATGAGCGCTTTTCAGCAGATCAATAAGCTTTGCTACAGGACCCTCAAGTTTGTCGCTAATCCGATTTAACAGATTCCCTAACGCTGTGTGTTGCGCACTCTTAATGCAAATTTCAAACACCAGCACGACGAACAAGGTGCTGACCACTGAGAAAATTGGAATGACGATAAACCAAAGGACTAATTCAGGTGCAATGGCAGAAGTCAACGTAAAAAAGCCCACAATTGACAACATATATGGCCGAATTCTAGTCCCAAGAATCTTGTACTTCCTGAACCAATATAGAAACTGATAAATCAGAATTTTCCTAATGTGACACTCGGTAACAATTCTTGGTTCATCTTCGAGGTTTCGGTCGTACCAATCAAAATACCAACGACCAATACGAGAGTTCCGATCAATTTTAACGTGCATTTTCCAGTTGTATCCTTAAATAGTATGACTAATCTAGAAATTCCAACGTATTATAGACTATTACTATTTAAAATGCATTATAAGTACCCCTACTACAACCTGTATATTTTTGACAAAAAACCCAAGAAAATATACAAACTTGAAACAACTTCACAGAAAGTGCATAACTTACCTTGGCTTACGGATACAAAAGGTATGAAGAAATTATTCGTGGACTGGCATACAACCTACTCTAAAAACACTAACTTTTGAATCCACACTTGAAAACGCTACCATATTGTCTTATAATACATAATCGGTAATATTAGTTTGGTGGAAAAACATGCCACTTTTACAAAGAAAACGATCGAAAGAGGAAAAAACTGCAGATTTTTTGAGAATACGAGCTCAAGATGTAGCTCGCTCAAATCCGAATGGAAGCCAAATCGAGGTGTACATCCGGGAACACAACTTGAGCTTTGATGAGGCTCAAAAAATTCGGAATCAGCAGTTTATTCCAAGTAATCAGCGAAACAAAATCGACCTAACAGATGTCGATTAATTTGGGTAGGGGGCGATTTAGTCGCTCCCTTTTTGTTGACAAACAAATTGTTTCTTCTCATAATAAGCTTACTTAACGCGTTGACTAAGACTAACCACCTTAAGAGCCAAAAGTCGGCTGATCTCGAAATTGATTATAAAGTCCCTTTTAGGGAGAAGCGAAGTGGAACCACGGCACAAGCCGTCTTCGCAAATGCATTTATTTAAGTGCGTTTGTGAAGACGGTTTTTTTAGTACAAATATGAATAAACAATCAGAAGAATACCTAGACAACTTAAGGCACTCCACAGCCCACTTGCTTGCGGCCTCGGTCATGGAGTTGTGGCCACATGTGCATCGCACCATTGGTCCTGCAATTGAAAATGGCTTTTATTTTGATTTTGATATGGGTGACACCAAAGTTTCTGAAGCTGACTTTCCAAAAATCGAAGAGAAAATGAAAGAGATGGTTAAACAATGGAAGGGATTTGAAAGAATTGAGATGACAGCTGAGGACGCAAAGAAAGCTTTTCCCGGAAACGGATACAAACATGAATTAATTGATGAGCTAAGTGCGAGTGGAGAGGTTTTAACCTTCTACAAGTCAGGGGACTACACCGACTTGTGTCGTGGAGGACACGTTGAGCACCCCAATAGCCAGATTAAACACTTTAAACTTTTGTCAGTTGCAGGGGCTTACTGGAAAGGAAACGAAAAGAACAAAATGTTAACCAGAATTTATGGCACCGTTTTTGCAACAAAAGAGGAGCTGTTAAGCCACTTAACACAACTTGAAGAGGCTAAAGAGAGGGATCACAAAAAACTTGGCAAAGAACTTGATTTGTTTGTTTTTTCGGAGACGGTTGGAAAAGGCTTGCCACTTTGGACCGCCAAAGGTGCATCAATTCGCAGAGAAATTGAGCGCTTTATTGTGGACGAGGAAATTGCTCGTGGATATCAGCATGTCTACACCCCAGACATAGCCAACCTTGCCTTGTACGA
>CAYQUL010000051.1:0-6838 GCA_964420735.1 uncultured Gammaproteobacteria bacterium | reverse complement strand
AAGCCCAAAAAATTTATTAGAAAGGAGAAAGTTTGGGTATGAGCCTGAGCATAGGTATTGTCGGTCTTCCAAATGTTGGCAAGTCCACTCTGTTTAATGCCCTTCTTAAAAAGCAGCAGGCGTATGCTGCCAATTTTCCATTTGCAACTATTGAGCCAAACATAGGTGTGGTTCCTGTTCCTGACGAGAGACTGGCTAAACTTGCTTATGTAACCAAAGAAGCTGACAAGCTAGACAAACTTCCACCAGAAGTACCTGCAACTGTTGAGTTTGTGGACATTGCAGGGCTTATTGCTGGGGCTCACAAAGGTGAAGGGTTAGGCAACAAGTTCTTAAGTCACATTAGAGAAGTTGATGCCATTTGCCATGTTGTTCGTCTGTTTTCTGACGCTGATATTGTGAAAGAGGGAAGTGTGGACCCAAATGTAGACTTTTCAGTTATTGAAACAGAGCTCTTAATGTCTGACCTAACCACAATTGAGAGTTCTCTTGACCGCTTAAAGAAGGGGACTGAGGTTGCCAAGTCCACCCTAACCAAGTTAAAAGAAGCACTTGCGGCTGGGAAGCCTGCTCGTGACGTTTCCTTGTCTGAACAAGAGTCAGTTGAGGCAAAGCAATTGCATCTTTTGACTGCAAAACCAATTCTTGTTGCTTTAAATTGTGATGAAGACTCTTTAAAAGATGCACTTTCTATTGAAACTGCCTTTGCTGAGAAAAATAAATTAGATGTTGATCAAGTTGTTGCAATTTCAGCTCGAACTGAAGAGCAGTTATCAGGCTTTACAGATGATGAGGCACAAAGTTATTTGTCTGACCTAGGGGTTACTAAGTCTGGGCTTGAGCGCTTGATTAAGAAAGGTTTTGCAACTCTTGGACTAATTTCTTTTTTGACAGCAGGTGAGAAAGAAGTACGGGCCTGGACAATTAAGAAGGGGATAACTGCCCAAATGGCTGCAGGAGTGATTCACAATGACTTTGTTAAAAAGTTTATTAAGGCTGATGTTGTGGACTTTGACGCTTTTGTAAGCCTTGTAGGTTGGAAAGCTTCTCGTGAGCAGGGGAAGGTGAGAAGTGAAGGACGAGACTACATTATGAAAGATGGAGATGTTGTTGAGTTTAAAATTGGTGCATAACTAGGCCTTTTTCGGTAAACCACAAGTTTCAGTTAAGTTCATAATAAACCCCTTTTGTTGTACCAAGTTTTCTGACAAACCCCCCTTTTTGAAGTGACAACAAGTCAAAACGGAGTGTTCTTTCATTAATCGTTAGAAACCGTCTTCTGATTTGATCAAAGTTAACCATTTTGTGGTCTTTGATAATTTGGAGTATTTCAGCCCTTCGTGGAAGGAGAAAATCCTGGGGTTCAACTGTCTTTTTGGTAAGAATTGCTTCTCTGGCCATTTTGGCAGTCTGGGCAATTGCGGTTAGCATGAAAGCTACATACTCCGTTAAATCTTTCTCAGGTTCTTCAAGCATTCTGTAGTACTCAGCCCGGTGTGCTTCATAATATTCCTCAATAGAGAGCATTCCTTTCATCCCATACCCACCGTGGGCCAGTACCTTTTGTATGAGTAACCTGCCAACACGGCCATTTCCGTCTAAAAATGGATGAATCTTCTCAAAAGTATAGTGGGCAAGAACCGCCTTAACCGGTACAAATCTTTCCTTGTCACTGTTAATGTAGCGAACAAGCTTGGCCACCGCTGCCGGTACTTGTCGTGGTGAGGGAGGCATGTAGATTGCTATTCCTGCACTATTAAAAATGGCTTCCATATTTCGTCTTAACCTGCCTAAATTATCAGACTCAGTTAACCCATGCATCGCAAACTTGTGTATGGTTAATATGTCTTTTTCAACAAAGTCTTTCTGAGCAGTGTCTTGTATCCAAGTCATTGCTTTTAAAATATTGGTTATTTCAGCTTTCTTTTGGTCTTTTGAAGCTACATGGGCAAAGTCGTCCATGGTTAAGTTGTTCCCCTCAATTCTGGCAGAGAAGAGAGAACTCTTAAGGTGTGACTGTCGTCGAAGATTTACCTCAACTGCTTGAGGCACGGCCACTGCATCAATAACATGTTTTGAGGCCTCGATATCTGACAAAAGACCTGAAATCTCTGGAGTGAGCGTATATCGTGGAGGAATGAGCATATATAACTTTACCAGATACTGCCTAAACTTGCCAAATAATACCAAAAGTTGCCACATATAAACGCATTAACGAAGTAGACAAAATACCCATAATAGAGTATATTGAGATATTACCCGCAGTAATGAAGGGATAGAAAATGTTTGAATTAGTGTGTGGTGTTCCCGGCATCGTTGTAGGAGTTGTCCTTCTTGTCATTTTTAGACAGCTTCAACGGACTTGGAAGGAAAATACACCGTTTTATATGAGGTTAGGTGAACCAAAGTACAGTTTTGTCATTGAGATGATTCTTCTTTGGCTCTTTCTCACAATTTTGGCTCAGATTATTAGTTTTTTTAACAAGGGGTAAGGTTCACTCCTTACCTCGGTTATGAGTGCACTTTTCGCGCGGCTTTGTCCGCGCGATTTTTCGTTGAGTTACCCTCACCTTATATTGCGCCTAGAGTAGGGCTTATGTTATACTCGCCAATATGAAGAAAAATAAGCTTGTTGACTCTGTTAAAGTGGCAACTCCTGTTGTGGCAAAATATTTTAATCCAACGAAAAAACAGTACGAACTTGTAGCTGTTATGGAAGGAAAAACAACTTCTGCCAAAAAGAAAGCATTTTTGGAGAAGATGGAGAAGCAACTTACTGCACTAGGCGGCAAGATTACAGAAACCCTTGATTGGGGAGTACGGGACTTGGCTTACCCTATCCTTAAAAACACGACTGGAGTTTATCTTATTTTGTCTATAGAATTAGATGGTAAAGGTGCAAAGGATTTGCATGCCAAACTTCGTTTGGACGATACTCTTATTCGCTCGTTATTTGTTCAAAAAGAAAAGATTGTCCATATGAAGCGAACCTTTACTCAAAAGCCTGAAAGTACCAATGAAGAGTCTTAATCGTGCGACATTAATCGGAAACGTAACTCGTGATCCAGAAGTGAAATACACGCCCCAAGGGACGGCAGTAGTTAGCTTCTCAATTGCGACTAATCGTTCATGGAAAACAGAAAGTGGCGAAGTAAAGGACGCCGCAGAGTTCCACCGTATTGTGGCTTGGGACAAATTGGCTGAGATTTGTGGACAGTTACTTAAAAAAGGAGCAAGAGTCTTTGTAGAGGGGCGCATTCAGACCAGAAAGTGGGCAGGAGCAGATGGAGTTGACAAGTATATGACTGAAATTGTCATTACTGACATGATGCTTTTGGACAAACGAGGAGATGGCGAAGGTGAGAGCTACTCATCAGGTGGAATTGAGGTTCCAGATGACTTTGAGTCAGCACCGGCAGCCGCACCTGTAAAGGCCACTAAGCCTACTAAAAAGGCAGCAGAGCCAGTTCAAGCTGATGACGATATACCGTTCTAATAAATAAACAAAAATGGCAAAAAAACAAAAACCAAAGCGAAATCTAGCTGCAGCTAAAATTAGAGTAGGCAGTTTTGATTTTGATGTAACTTACAAAAACTATGAAGAGTTGGCACGATTTATGAATGATCGAGGCCGTATTTACCCTAGAAAGCGAACAGGGCTTACTGCTCGTGAACAAAAAATTCTCTCTCAAGAGGTTAAAAGAGCTCGTCACTTGGCCTTGCTTCCATTCCGTCCATTAGTATAGTATTCTTTTTGGATGGTCAAACTTCCACATATAACCGCCCGAACCGTGAGACAAGTCCTTGTTGTTATGGCTTTTTCAGCCGTTTCACTTTTTGTGGGTTACAAATTGCGTGACGTAAACTCCTTTAGTACTGCTTCCGCTCAAGTACAAACAGACAGAACCGTAAATAACGCTTCAGTTTCTTTCAGTCAGTTCTGGGATGTCTGGGATATGATTAAGCACGACTACTATGATCAGAGCAAAATAAGTGATAAAGACTTGGTTTATGGAGCTATTAAAGGTATGGTTGCAGCAGTTGGTGACCCATACACAGTCTTCTTAACCCCTTCAGAGCAGAAAATTACATCTGACGACTTGAACGGAAATTTTGATGGTGTTGGCATTCAGCTAGGGTTTAAAGCAAAGGACTTGGCCGTTATTGCCCCTCTTCCTGGAACTCCTGCTGACCGTGCAGGAATTTTACCCGGTGACATAATTGCTGCAATTAAAGATGAACAAAAAAGTATTGATAAATCAACCGATGGTATGTCGCTTGAAGAAGCTGTTGGAATTATCCGTGGTAAAGCCGGCACAAAAGTAACTATCGCGAGTGTCCGTGAAGGAGAAGCCAAGGCTCAAATTATTGAGCTAACTCGAGAAAAAATAAATGTCCCTTCAGTGACCTTGGAATTTGTTGGTGACCAGAAACAAGTTGCACACTTAAAAATCTTAAAGTTTGGTGGGGAAACCCGTGACGAATGGTCAAAGGCTGTTAAAACAATTTCAGCCACTCCAGGAGTTGTAGGTGTTGCTCTAGACGTACGTAATAACCCAGGTGGATATTTGCAGGCAGCAGTTGATATTGCTTCCGAATTTTTAACACAAGGAACTGAAGTTGTTCACGAAGAGTCAGGTGGCAAGGTAATTGATCGCTTAAACACAACTCGTTTAGGTGCGTTTGTTACGACCCCTGTTGTTGTTTTGATTAATGGCGGTTCTGCTTCTGCCTCAGAGATCCTTTCAGGAGCGCTCAGAGACCAACGAAATATCACCCTGATTGGGGACAAGAGTTTTGGAAAAGGAACAGTTCAGGAACCAAAGGAACTTGTTAATGGAACAGGAATTCACATCACGATTGCAAAGTGGCTGACACCAAAGGGAGTGTGGGTACACCAAAAAGGATTAGAGCCAGATGTTTTAGTTGCTAACAAACTTGATACCAAAGAAGATGAGCAGCTACAGGAGGCGGTTAGTCAGTTATTAAAGTAATAACCTTCACTTTTAAGCAATTTCTCAGTTTTTGGTTTTACGCTTATCAATATGAAAGTGGCTACATTTAAAAAGATTTTAATTTTATTTGCAATTACGCTATTAGTTTTGGCAGGTGTAGTTGGTGGTGCTATTGGAGGGCGGCGCATGTCACTTCCTTTTTTGACTCGTTTTTTCACAGAAAATAATTCTTTTGACACTTCTAACGTAAAAGTTATTCGTGAAGACTCGGTAGTAATTGATGTGGCTGAGAAAGTTTCTCCATCAGTTGTGACCGTTTCTGTTCAAACACCAACGAGAAACATCATTGAGTTTAGTCCAAATGGTGGTTTCAAGCAGCGACCACAGGGAGGCCAACAACAAGACATCGGTAGTGGCTTTATAGTTTCAAAAGATGGCTTAATTGTCACAAACAAGCATGTTGTCTCTGATGATCGTTTGAAGTACAAAGTAATAACCAGTGATGACAAAGAATACGATGTGGTGAAAATCACCAGAGACCCAGCAAACGACCTGGCAATAATTAAAATTGACGCTTCAAACTTAACCCCGCTTGAGATGGGGGATTCTGACCAGATTAAGGTTGGTCAATTTGCCATAGCCATCGGCACTGCATTGGGTGAATTTCGTCATACCGTAACCACAGGGGTGGTTTCAGGTCTTGGAAGGGGAATAACTGCAGGTAGTGCGTATGAAGGCTTTGTAGAGCGACTAGATAACGTTATTCAAACTGATGCAGCCATTAACCCCGGAAACTCTGGTGGGCCACTTTTAAACGCCGTGGGGCAAGCAATTGCAGTAAACGTCGCGGTTGCTCAAGGAGCCCAAAACATAGGCTTTGCCATTCCCATTAACGTTGTTAAAAAGGGCTTAGAGCAATTTAATGCAAATGGGGCTTTTGCAAGCAAGCCATTTTTGGGAGTTCAGTATCAAATGATTTCAAAGCAGTCAGCCTTAATGAATGAAGTGCCACAAGGTGCATATGTTGCAGAGGTTGTTGACGGCTCACCAGCAGAGCAGGCTGGAATAAAAGTAGATGACATTATTGTGTCCCTAAATGACCAAAAGGTGAGTGACAACGACGATGGGTTAGCAGGGGTCATTTCAACATTTAAGTCTTCAGACACTGTAGCCGTTAAACTGTGGCGAGACGGGAAGGAATTAACAGTTACAGCAACACTTTCTTCTCCACAACAATAGTTTTTCTGATATCTTTTACTTCACGTTTAGTTGTTTTACGATTGCAAAATAGTTGGTAGCAACACTTTGAATATCTCTGGTATACTTACTCATAGTGATAACAAAACGGACAGGTCTTCACTTACTTCATACCGATGTGCCTGTTACTTTCCTTCTTTTTCTCTCTATTTTTAAACATAAAAATACTTCAGCTTTAGTTTTTGTGAAAGGAGGTGAGTAATATGAGTATAACGAAAATTGTATTTGGAACTGTAGGCATTTTAGTTGTTGCAGCACTAGCCGTTACGAGTGTTTCAGCTAACTCTGTAATTGTTGTGAAACCTACTGACATGGCAACAAGCATTGCAGACGTTGTTGCAAAACCTCAGTCTTGGTTTTTCTATAATGATGAGACCGACACAATTGATAACACATTAGGTTCATTTGTAGTAGGCCCTGCAACGCCTCCACTTGGAACGGAGAGTGTGCAGATATCGGTCACTGGTACCCAGAGACGTAACCTTGCAACTTATCAGTTTAGTGGAACACCTCTTTCAACCATTACTGAATTGAAGTTTAGTACATATAATCCGTCAGCAGGAAATGGGGGAAGTGTAAACCGCTCAGGTTATCTCAACTTTAACGTTGATTTTAATGGCTCAGAC
>CAYQUL010000050.1:0-7062 GCA_964420735.1 uncultured Gammaproteobacteria bacterium | reverse complement strand
GTCCCATCAACCGTTAATCGTTTTTTTGGTGTTTTTTCCGCCACCTCACCACGAACAACAGATCCTCTGGTAAGTAATACCTCTAGATCTGTGTGAACTTCACCTTCATCAAAACCAATATCGACAATACGGCCTTTCACACGCCCAATGTCCTCTTGATAATTAATCATCTCCTCATCTTTTGAAGCTTTAAAACTTTTTCCAGTTGAAAGAAGTGTCAAACCTTCTAAAATATTGGTTTTTCCAATCGCATTTGGCCCAATGATGGTCGTTAAATGGGGAGAGAATTCAAAAATTCGCTCATCAAAATTACGGAAATGTGAAAGAAGAACTTTATTAATCATTGTGAGGCCATTATATAGTACAAAACAAAAAACACCCTGATCTCTTTTTCAGGGTGTTAGTTCTTACCGTTTCATTAGAAGAAAAATAAAAAGGTAAACTAGGTACAGTGTGACAAACCCTTCTAGAGTACGACCGATTATTTCTTCTGTTGTTTGCCCATCACGAATTATTGTCTTGAAATGAATATAGACCTGCCTTTTGTGAAAAGTTATTTGAAAACCAATCGCACTCAAAACAAGTAAGATACGGATGACAAACGAGATACACGCTAGTAGGGCCACAAACTTGATACCAATACTACTGGTCAATGCCCAAACAGAAATCGTGAATTGCATGAGTATGGTCACTATCGGAACTCCAAGAAACACCCAAAGGTTCACAACAGGGACAGACGCCTTAAATCGAATTCCAGTGTTGTCATTCCTCGTTTCAACCATCGCGAAGATCTGCTCTTTCAACAAAAGAACAGGGGCTGTCCACACGCAAAAACATGAAAGCAAAATCGTTATACCTAAAATAACAGCACGACTGGTAGTCATTCGTTCCTCCTCTAACTAGACTTAAAGTACAATCGGAGTATATATTATTTTTGACATGAAGGGCAAAAATACGTTCCTCGTCCTCCAAGCATTTGTTTGACAATTTTATTGTCATGGCAGTGATTACACAGCGTTCCCTGTTTCCCATAAATTAACGTATGTCTTTGATACTCGCCTTCTGTTCCATCGGGAGTAACAAATGAGTTTTCACTTGAACCACCATATTTCATTCCTTCTTTTAACACTGACTCGACTGCTTGAAACAGTCGTTTCTGCTCTTCTTCTGTCAGTGAATTACTTGGCCTTGCCGGGGCGACTTTGGACAACCAGAGCGCATCGTTGGCATAGATGTTCCCTACTCCTGCAATTCTTGCTTGATCCATTAACACAACTTTAATTGGACGACGAGTTTTAGTTAAAATTAATTGAAGTTTTTCTAAACTTAAGTCTTTAAAGGGCTCAGGCCCCATTTTCCCAACTAGACCTGTTTGTTCTACATTTTTTGTTTCAACAACCTTGATCCATCCAAATCGACGAAAATCATTAAAATACAAGACAGAATGGTGATTTAAGTAAAAAACAACTTGCGTATGTGGCCCAGGAACCCCTCCATTTACTTTTGGGGAAAGTGGCACAGGGTTTGGAAGATTTTTTCCACGGTAGATAAACTGACCTGTCATTTTGACATGCGCCATGAGGGAGTAACTATTATCAAGATCAATGACAAGAACCTTACCATATCTTCTGATTCCTATTACTTTTGCATCAATTATTTTTTGTGTGTCTCCTTCAAATATTCTGTTATTTTTAATGTCTACGCGTTCAATTGTGTGGTTTACTAAAAATCGCTCGAGCTGCGTTCGAATTGACTCTACTTCGGGAAGTTCCGGCATGAGGTTACTTTACAGGTAACATTTTCAAATTACAATGATCTATGATATGAATTACACATGGAACCAACTGAGAAGCCAGTAAAGACGACTGATATCAAAATATCTGAAAAACAATTATTTGATGAAAATACAACGAAAGACTACGTGGCCTTTTTAAAAGCTCAGGGGGAAACTGTTCAAAAGCATAAAAGAGCTATCAATTTTGCCGATCCAAATTACAAAGACACAAGCGAGCACGCTCAGTACTGGAAAGTCCTCGATCACGCCGGAATTTTATCCGACGGAGGACGACTTCTTCGAGGAATTGAATATGACGAAAATGGAAAAGAGAGTTTTTTTCATAAAGCAACGAATACTTCGGGCGAGACAGTCGGTTATGAAATTACGTGGATAACCCAAAAAAATAATGCAAACACTGTCAATGGAGAGTTTGTGGGAGTAGGTTTTAATAATACAGATCCTAAAACTGCACTCCAGTTACTTGAGGCACGACATCAGGTACTTTTAGAGATGGGTATTCATGACTACGAAATTTCCATGGAATATAGAACAGCAAACGTCCTCAAGCGTATGGGAACAAAACTTCAATTAATCGAGCAAAATGGAGACCAGGACACAGCAACGTACAAAATTTTTTTCTAATCACGCGCCTTCAGACACAAAATACTCCACTCCTTGTATTGAGATAAAACCAACCAGTAAAGTGGATTTAAGAAAAACTACTTTATCTGTTAAAGAATCTTGAGAAGTATTTAAAAATCATATCCATAAAGCTAGATGAACCTGTTCCACTCGTTGAAGGAACGGTATATGTGAGCTTTAATCTTGGGGCATACTGACCACTCGCAACAATAAGCTTCTTTCCATTTACTGCTCCATCACCTTGAGCAAGCATTGCTATCGTTGTTGGATTTGTAGAAAGCGCCGAAACTAACTCCTTAACTGGCTGTGTTACGTCGTAATAGTAGGTTGAACCTACAACCCACTTCACGTTGTCTGTGTATCTAATTGAATTCGTTAGACTGAGAGATGAAGGTGAAGTAAGGGCTGAGAGATTGCTTGACTTCAATGCTGATATCTTGAAACTTACAGCAATATATTGGTCAGTCGCTGGTGAAAATCCAAGTGAAGCTGAGACAATTTGCGCCCCGGCAGGCAAAGCTGCTCCTGTAAATTTCATACCAAGGTAACTTTGAGATGGGACTCTGCCACTTCCGAGATAGATATTCGTATACTTAAGAGCTCCGGACTCTAAGTTTGCGATACCATCGGTTGCTAATACCCAAGTAGCTTGTTTGGTAATTGCAGGGCCTCCTGAAATACCGGTAGGGGTTGGTGATGGCGTTCTCGTGGCAACAGGAGTCGCGGTTGGTGTCTTTGTCGGAGCAACAGTAGGAGTTGGTGTCCTTGTGGGTGCAACAGTTGGTGTAGGCGTCTTAGGAGTAGCAGTTGGTGAAGTGGTTGGCGTTTTCGTTGGCACTGGTGTTGGACTTGGTGTCTTGGTAGGTGTAACTGTAGGAACAGCAGTCGGTGTTGGAGTTGCTTGAGGATTAAAAGTTACTGGGCTCGTCACAACCGTCAAGGCATAATATTGTGGAAGCATGTCAGCGACATTAGTATTCGCCTCATCGATAGAAAGAGTTGAGGTATCATTCACTTTCGTGTCAATTGACTGAAAAGGAATTACGACAACTGGAATAACTCCCGTTGGCGGATTAGTTCTGTCACCAGTAGAGAGACCTAAAGACAATTGAATCTGGCCAGTTGCATTAGCTTCGGACATTGTGGTCTGTGAAACAACGGTCTTTAGAGTGTTTGTAGGCGTCACTTCCCCGGACAATGCAAGTTTGGCCTTATCAAAAAGGATAGTAATTTTTACAAAGCCAACTTTGTTTGCACCTACATTTAGATTAACGGTTACGTTTTGCTTTGGGGTTGCTGAAGAAAAAACAGGTGCACCTGGAGAAAAACTAATTTGTGCTGTTGGAGCTGCCGCGTTGGACCTTAACAAACCTACAGCTCTTACCGCACCAAAAATAACAAAAACAGAAACAGCAACAAAAAGGGCCGTAATAAGTGGAGTAAAACCGCCTGTTCTGCTATTTTTCATATATATATTATTATTGTACCAATAAATAAAAGATTGCAATCGTCAATTTAAAATCACAATCTGATTAGGTTCTGTAACAACAATTTCAGGGTCAACGTTATCTGGCCAATATGACGTAACAAGTCCCTTTACTTCAATTTTTTTACCTTTCAGAGTACGAGGGTCATAAGTAAATTTAGTTAAGTCCTTGGCAAATATTCTGACCAAAAGACTCCCATCATGAGGATCTGTAAAACCAAGATATAGTGCTTTTGGAAGATGGTTTACAACGGAATTAATTGTTCCACTGAAAACTGCATATTCACCAATGTGCTTTCTGGCTTCCGAGTAGTTAAGTGTGTTAGGAAATGTTGCCCCCAATCCGTCAGTTGTTGTGGTGGTTTGTGCCAGATCGGAAGTTTTTTGAGTGCTTCCAGTCGGAGAGCCACTTTCAAGAGCAATGATTGCTCCATCGTCGGTTTTAACTAAGATTTGACCAGCACTAACGACGGTAAACGGAGTACTTCCACCGTTCATATCATTATTATATTCATAAAATCCTGGGGGGTAACTTCTCTTATCTCCATACGAGTATAACCCTTTGCTACAGTATCTCGAACTTGAAGGGGCACAACTATTTTCGCATACAGTATTTGATGTACAACCAGGATAGTTGCAAGTGTTTGTTATATTGCATTGTCGCCAAATAACAAATGGTGAATCTGTGGTTTTAATAGGATTTGAGAATGTGTTTCCGAGTCCAGCACTCCGATCGGTTATTTTTTCGGCAGAATTTATGAGCCAATGACTATGAAAAATAGTGTCCCCTGCAGCCGCAATATACATCATTTCATCGGTTTGAATATCGGGGTTTCTGATAAACCGAACGTCTCCAGCTTGATAACCAGAAACCGTAGTATTATCTAAAACCATCTCCCCCATTGCGGCGTCTTCCCGACCATCACACCATTGATTTCCACATGACCCAGCTGTTGAACACCCTCCACAGGTTAATCCATTGCGCCAGATGATGTACGCAACTTCCTTTCCATCCACAACTCGAATCACTGGTTGCGGTCCCATAGGTAGTCTTCCACCATCACCTGCCCCACCATTACCCGCATTCGGAATAAATGCTTGCGAGCCATCATCAAGTTTCATCGCAAAAAGAGCCTGATTTCTTGAATTACTAGTAAGTAGTGTTCTGATTGTATCGTTGGTTGTCGGGAAGGGATTTGCAATCCAGAGCGAATTCCATTCTAGTCGATACCGAACAAAAACTATTCCATGCTGTTCAGCAACAACAGGCCAACCGTTGAGTGCTTCAGTATAATCTTTCTCAGCGTCAGCTGTTGTATATGTTCTCGTTGTTGGCTTCACTCTCCATTTGAGAACTCCTGAAGAAACATTAATTGCATGAACATACAAATCTTGCGAGACAACGAGGGCAATTCCTCTGGAAGGAGAATACGAGGCTGGAGTAACTATTGGCGAACCTGCCGCATACGTCCAAACTTGTACCATCGTTGTCGGGTTTATAGCATACAGCGTGCCATTACTTGAGCCGGCATACAGCGTGTTATTTGCAAAAAGCAAGGCTGTCGTGAAACTTCCTGCACCCGTAAAGCTCGAGAGAGTAGCACCTGTTGCGGCATTCAACTTGTAAACATGCCCATCACTTGAAGGAACATAAAGAAGCTCACTCGTGTAAACACCAGTTGCATTTAGGGTACCGATCGATCCACGACTCCACAGCACATTTCCTGTTGTTTTGTCGAGTGCATACACTGTGTTGGCTGCAATCACGTACACCCTATTACCACCGGTAATTGGTTGTACTTGGTCAGGCACAGACAAATGTCCTGCTTGTGTCTTGCCATTTGCGTCAGCCCCATTCCATTGCCATTTAAATCTCCAAGGAGTTGCAGGGATAGTAGTGGCATAACTTGTTTTTTGTGCAGTACTCGCAAACTGTGACCACTCTCCACTATTTCCTGTAGGAGGTGTTGAAGTTGGGTTTGTCGTTGGCTCTATTGATCCATAATTATTAAGCCAGATGACATAATCAAGTCCGTCAACAACGCTATCACCGTTAAAGTTCCCAAATGAAGGCCCCTGTTTTGAAGAGCCGTAATTATTAAGCCAGATGACATAATCAAGTCCGTCAACAACGCTATCACCATTTGCGTTTCCAGGAAGTAACGCGAGCGCATTTTTTGTAAAAAGCAGGGTGCAAAGAAGAAATCCTATCAGTGCAATTCTCGAAAACCTAAAAAAATGTTTCATTTGTAAAAACAAGGCCTTATTTATAATTGTTCAACCAAACAACATAGTCAAGTTCTTCAACACTACCATTTAAGTTAAAGTCTCCTTTGGATGCTCCCTCTGTCGTTTTTGTTCCATAATTATTGAGCCAATATATATAATCTAATTCATTTACGTACCCATCGCCATTGGCGTCAGCTGTGACAGGAGTTGGGGTTGCGTTGGGGGTAGAGGTGGGTTGTGTTGTTGAAATAATTTTTATAGCAACGTCCCTGGCCAAATTTGTCACAGGGATAGTAATGGTGCCTCCAGAACTTGATAATGTGGATGAAGTCGTGGTTCCAGAATAGGTATCCCAAATTTGAATATTATAATTGCCATTTGCCATACCCGAAATACTAAACGAGCCACTGACTCCTGCAGTGTTTGCAGACTGATCCCAGCGAGAGTTGTTTTTGTTTTGCACCCAAGCGTATGCTTCAGAATTACTGGAAGCCCTCATTGCTAACACGCGAAGTGTAGCGTTAGTAACGGAAACAGTGGGTGAACCTGCTGTAAGTTGAACGTCTGTAGTCGATAAATACGAAAACTTCTTTCCTGCGTAATCAATACCTTTAAAGAAATCAGAAACAATTTTCGCTTCCTGGTGCTTTACAGTAATTTCTGCCGTTGTACGATAATCATAATACCAATCGATTGGAGTGGTACCGATTGGAGAAAACAACCCTGCCCACTTGCTATCGTGGTAAACTTTCGGGGTATACATTGTGTAAGGTATATCCCAAGAAGCTGAACCGCTGTCAAATTCCCCCCAAACATATGGCTTTGGGTTACCCGATCCTTGCGATCCATCCCCCACTCCAATACCACAGCTTGCGCTACCATTTAGGCGAAAACATTGAGCAAGTTTATACACAAAGAAGGCTGTGTC
>CAYQUL010000049.1:4072-7268 GCA_964420735.1 uncultured Gammaproteobacteria bacterium | reverse complement strand
TCTCGCAATGTTTGAGTTGGAACAGAACCTTGGTGATACTTCTCAACACGTGAGATGTCAGCTCCACCGATACGACCTGACAACACAATTTTGACTCCAGCTGCTCCGGACTGCATAACCCGCTCCATTGTACGTGTCACAACTCTGCGACCTGGCATGCGGCGCTCAAGGTCTTGGGCAACACGGACACTAACCAGTTGTGCTGAAAGTTCTGCGTTTTTAACTTCCTTAACTTGAAAATCAATTTTTAGGTTTTTAACAGCAGCACCTCGTGCCTCACGAATAACATTCATTACATGCTTTTTAATATCCTCAATTCCACTTCCACCTCGACCTATGACAACTCCTGGTCGAGAAACATTCAAAACAATCGTCATACTTTTTGCCATTCTTTCAATTTCAACACTCATGATTCCAGCTGTTTTTAGCTTCTCCATTAAAGAGCGACGAATCTTAACATCCTCAATGAGTAAATTTTTAAATGTTTTATTGTCAGCAAACCAGCGAGATTTCCATGGAAGGAAACTTCCTGTTCTAAAACCAATTGGATTAATTTTCTGTCCCATATATTATTTTGTTGTTTTTGTTTTAACTGTCTTTACTGGCTTTGTGACTTTCTTTTCGATGACTGGTTCTGAAACCACTTCTGCTTCAACACGCTCTGGTGCGGCAACCGCAGTCTTTCCTGCCATAACGGAAACCCGGATATGACTCATTCGCTTCATAATTGGGTGCCACTGTCCTCGTGAAACAGCAATACCTCGTTTTAAGGTTGGACCTTGCCCAATCTGAATTTCTTTAAAAACTAAAGTCTGAGCGTCAACTCCTGCAGCAACAGCGTTGGCAACTGCAGTTTTAATGACTTTCGACAAAGGATGAGCTGCTCTCTTTCCTGAAAAAGGCAAGGCTTCAATTGCATCAACCGGTCTCATTTGTTTAACTGCATCAGCAACTAAGCGCAACTTGCGTGGGCTCATTCTGAAAAACTTTTGTGTTGAAAGGTATGACGTTTCCATAGGTTTATGTCTTATCCATTGTTCGCTTCACAACTGCTCCATGGCCTCGGAACGTTCGAGATGGTGAGAATTCACCAAGCTTGTGACCTACCATGTCTTCAGTTACGAATACATCAATAAATACTCGGCCGTTGTGGACACTAAAATACTTCCCAATAAATTGAGGAGTAATCGTGCAGCCACGTGACCAGGTTTTAATTGCGGCTCCTTTGTTCCCCATGCCGGCAACAACCTTCTTTACGAGGCGTTCGTCTACATATGGTCCTTTTTTACTTGATCGTGACATATTTTTTAATAATGACTGTGCTTACCTGGCTTGCGACCCTTAATAATAAGCGTATTTGAGTATTTCTTTCCACGCCTGGTCTTTCCAACAGCTGGGCGACCTGCATAGGTTTTAGGATACTTAAGTCCTACACTTGAGCGTCCTTCTCCACCTCCATGTGGATGAGCACCTGGATGCATAACTACTCCACGTACTCGTGGACGTACACCCATGTGACGCATAGTACCAGCTTTTCGTAAGATTCGCTTGTTATGCAACGGGTTTCCCACCTGTCCGATGGTTGCCCAACATTCTGGAAGGAATCGACGAAGCTCACCTGATGGAAGCTTAACGATCATATAATCGTCCTCACGTCCCTGCAGTGTAGCTGCACTTCCAGCTGACTTTACCATCTGTGCACCTTTACCTGGTCTAATTTCAATGTTGTGAATTGCAGTCCCAACTGGAATGTTTTTTAAAGGAAGTGCGTTTCCTGGTTCAAATGGTGCAAATTCTGAGGCAATCACACGACTACCAACTGCGAGTCCCACTGGGGAGAGAGTATATCTCTTTTCACCGTCGGCGTAAACCACGAGTGCAACATCAGCACTACGGTTTGGGTCATATTCAATTGCGTTTACGATTCCTGGAATATCGTGTTTGTCGCGCTTAAAATCAATCATTCGGTAAAACCTCTTCTCACGTCCACCTTGATGACGAACGGTAATCTTTCCACGAGATCGTCCACTGTGTTTTTGTAATATTTCTTTTAATTGTTTCATTTGTTTTTCTTGTTCTCTCCAAAAGCTGCGATTGTTTCATTGTCTTTAACTGTCACAATTGCTTTCTTGTAAGCTGGGACATTTACATATCTACCCTTCATTGTTCTTCGAACTCCTTTTTTATAGTTAACAGTGGTTACTTCAATAGGATGTACGTTAAATAATCTCGCAACTTCTGTAACAATTTGGTACTTAGTTAGGTTTTTAGGCACGCGAAAAGTAAACTTGTGAGTTTTGGCAAGTCCTAGACTTTTTTCAGTTAAAATTGGTTTAATCATATATATTATTTAGTTGTTTTCTTGGCGGTTTTTTTCTCAGGTTTAGCTTTTGTGCTAGCTTTCTTGGTTACCTCTTCGATCACAATGTGCCCACCGATTAAAATGTGTCGGGCATTTACGTCTTTTGCATAGTAAACCGTTAAGTTTGCAACGTTTCGGAGGGCTCGGAACGCACCTTTGTTGCCATCAACTAAGACAATTGTGAGCTTCTTGGCTTCTGGCAAAAGTTTTACAGCATCTCGAGTTTTTGTAACTCCGGTAAAGTCAGCTGTTGTAACAAGCTTGTGCTCTTTCATCACCTCAAGTGCAAGAGCCTTCGTGTGAGCTTTAAGAGCAGTCGGCAAAACTAACTGTCGCTTTACTCCCTTAGGTCCATGGGTCACACCTCCACCAACAAAGATAGGGGCTTTTTTAGATCCGTGACGAGCTCCACCGGTGTGCTTCTGCTTATACAATTTCTTTGTTGTTCGGTTAACTTCACTGCGAGTTTTAACTCGTGCCAAACCAGGATGCATACGGTCGTGATATACATGCATCGCTTGAGCGAGAGTGTTTAGGTTTACTTCTTGTTTACTCATTTGTTTGTCCTCCTTCTGTCACCACTTCCTCTGTTTGTGTTACTTCTTCAACTTGAGGTTCAACTGGAACTACTTTGTTTTCTGATAACCGCTTCACAACAACAATTGACCCCTTGGCACCAGGAACTGGTCCTTTGACATGAATTTCGTTTTTCTCAGCATCAACTGCAACAACAACTAAATTTTTAACCGTTACTTGGTCTACTCCCATGTGTCCGGCCATTCGCTTTCCCTTGTGAACTCGTCCTGGGGTAGTTCCTTGTCCAATTGAACCAGG
>CAYQUL010000049.1:0-4062 GCA_964420735.1 uncultured Gammaproteobacteria bacterium | reverse complement strand
GTCCGTGAGTTTTAGGTCCTCCACGGAATCCATGTCGTTTTACTCCTCCAGCAAACCCTTTTCCCTTTGAAATTCCCGTGACTTGAATCGTGTCACCAACAACAAAAATGTCTTGTGCAGATAGCTTAGTTCCAAGATCCATGACTTCGTCCGTGTGAACTTCTTTTAAGTGGCGAGGGGATTTGTTTTCAACTGTTGTAGCTTTTAAGTGACCTTGAAGTGCTTTTGAAGTGTTTTTTGCTCGGCGTAGACCAAATCCAATTTGAAGCGCATTATATCCATCGCGCTTTTCGTTTTTAACCATAGTTACAACGTTTGGAGTAGCGGCAAGTACGGTAACAGGAACCCGTGCGTTGTTCACAAAGGCCTGCGTCATTCTAATCTTTTTAGTCAATAATGTGTCTATCATTTTGTTTTATTTTTAAGAAAAACAAGCTTTAAAACTTGTCTTTCATGCCATTAAAAAAGGCGCCCGGTGGCGCCAAACCTTCGGCTTTCCACTACTTATACACTGTGATGATTAACTAACCTCATCGATAGAAGGGATTATATCAGAGTAAGCGAGCGCGCGCAAGGCGAGGGGCGCGACAAAATTACGAGTGATTTTTATCTACAATTCCTCTAGAATTTTAAGTATGATTTCAGAGTTTAAACAAAAGGTGAATAAATATGTAGGAATTGGCCTTATTTTGACAATTGGTGGAGTGTTTCTCAATAAAAACATTGGATTAAGCGACCTTCTCATCTTTGTAGGTACTGTAATTTACGTCTATGGACTATATTTTTATGCAAAGGCAAAGGGTTATACCGGTTGGCTTGCTATTTTGGGCTTGTTTAGCTTCATTGGCTTATTAATCCTGGTTCTCCTTCCCGACCACGCGAAGCAAGGCTAAAAACTCACGATTTTTGCCTTTTTCCCCAACAATCGGGGACTCAACAATCTTTTCTATCTCAATCCCAATAGGGAGCATATCAGACGTCACTTTTTGAAGCACTTCATCTATTTTCTCATCCTGGAGGCGTCCCTTTCTAAGGTAAGACTTTGGTGCTTCATAGTGCGGTTTTATCAAGGAAATGAGCACACCTCCACTTTTTAAGTTTTTTAGAGCATTTGGTAGCACTAAAACTTGTTTCGTCCAACTGGTGTCCACGGTTAAAAAGTCCACTTTTTCAGGCAAAACAACATGCATGGCGTTTGTTCGCTCTAAAACTACTACTTTGGGGTCATTACGAAGTTTCCAGGCAAGCTCACCGTAAGCTGTATCTACTGAATATACTTTTTGAGCTCCATTTTGGAGCATACAGTCAGTAAAACCACCTGTTGAGCAGCCAAAGTCAGCACAAATAAGTCCTTTAACATTGAGATTAAACGAGTTAAGTGCAAATTGAAGTTTCTCCCCGGCTCTTGAGGCAAAAAGCTTTGCGTTGTCCGTCATATTGGAGTAGTATAACTTAATTTCAATTTGTTGACTATAGGAATAATGAGTGGGATACTATACGTATAAGGCAAGAAAAGGAGATTAAATGTCACTTACCTTACTGCAAATTGCGTCTAAAAGCAGGCTTGACGAAACTCAAGTGGCGCGTCTCAAGGTACTAGAAGACTGGGGGTGGCCCCCGGAAGAGAAGTCGCTTGAGCAGTTGGTTAACGAGTCGGATCCGGGGGTACGTGAGGCATGGACTCAATTTCTAGAAGCTGACAGAGTAGCAGAAAAAGAAGAAATTGCCCGTCTCCAAGATCGTTTTGAAGATGTTTTTTTAGTTGTGCCTAATAAGGGTCGCAAACTGCGACCCTTTTTCTTTTAAAAAACCCCTCGTCTATACACCTTTTGCAATTGATTTGCCACCTAGTCCCACAAAACAAAAGCAAGCGTACCCAGCAAGAAACAAAGCTGGCAAGAATCCGTAAATGCCAAGCAACGCAGCGTGCCAGATCCCAACTACAAATAAGACAAAATCGATGAAAAAAACTACAAAAAACTCTCGCCACTGTTTTTTAAAAAACAAATTGCCGAGTAGCGAGAAAAAGAACGTGATTACCACAAGGTAAACTACAATTGATAAAATGATAATAGTCACTTCAAAAGTACTCCTTAAGCTTACATTTTTACTTCAATTGAAACACCTGCAGGAAGATCCAGGTTTGAAAGAGAGTCAATAGTTCTCTCTGAAGGGTCTAGAATGTCAACAAGTCTCTTGTGAACTAAAACCTCAAAATGATCTCGAGCGTCTTTATCAATAAAAGGGGAAGCATTCACTGCATAAAGGGATCTTTTTGTAGGGAGTGGAATGGGGCCCACAACTTTTGCACCAGAAGCAAGAGCTGTATCGAGAATCTTTCCCGCAGCTTCGTCTATGACACGATGGTCATAACTTTTAAGCTTGACACGAATACGTCCTGCTGGCATTGTTGTGAGTTAAAGGGCACGGGGGAACAAACTTATTTGGTGATTGTAGTAATAACACCTGCACCAACTGTTTTTCCACCTTCGCGAATTGCAAATCTCATTCCTTCTTCAAGAGCTACTGGAACAATCAACTTTACTTTCATCTTTGCATTGTCTCCTGGAATAACCATTTCAATTCCTTCTGGAAGTGTAACTTCTCCAGTAATATCCCCGGTTCTAATAAAGAATTGTGGCTTGTATCCACTAAAGAATGGTGTGTGTCGTCCACCTTCTTCTTTTGAAAGAACATAAACTTCTGAGTCAAATTCAGTGTGAGGAGTAATTGAACCAGGTTTTGAGATAACTTGACCGCGTTCGATGTCGTCCTTTTCAACTCCTCGAAGTAAAATTCCAACGTTGTCCCCTGCCATGGTACTGTCCAATTGCTTTCTAAACATTTCAAGACCAGTTACAACGGTCTTTGTTGTAGCTTTAATTCCAACGATTTCGATTTCTTCGTTTACCTTGAGCTCTCCACGCTCAACACGACCTGTTACAACTGTTCCTCGACCTTTGATTGAGAAAACATCCTCAACAGGCATCAAAAATGGCTTGTCTGTCTCGCGTTTTGGATCAGGAATATAGTTATCAACCTGCTCCATAAGCTCTAAAATCTTCTTCTCATACTCAGCATCTCCTTCAATTGCCTTCAAAGCTGATCCTCGGATCACAGGAACTTCATCTCCCGGGAACTCATATTTCTTCAAAAGGTCTCGAACTTCTTCCTCAACCAAGTCAATAAGTTCAGCATCATCAACCATATCGCATTTGTTAAGGAATACGACCAAAGCTGGAACGTTAACCTGACGAGCCAAAATAACGTGTTCTCGAGTTTGTGGCATCATTCCGTCAGCTGCTGAAACAACCAAGATTGCTCCATCCATTTGTGCTGCACCAGTAATCATGTTCTTGATGTAATCTGCGTGTCCTGGAGCATCGATATGAGCATAGTGTCTCTTGTCTGTTTCGTATTCAACGTGAGAAATGTTGATTGTAACTCCTCTTTGTTTTTCTTCTGGAGCTGAGTCGATCATGTCAAAAGCATATGCTTTGTTAACTCCACCTGGGAAATTCTTTGCAAGTACTGTAGTAATAGCTGCAGTTAATGTGGTCTTACCATGATCAACGTGACCAATAGTACCAATGTTTAAATGGGTCTTTGCTCTATCAAATTTTTGTTTTGCGTCTGCTGCTGCCATATGTGTATTATATTTTTATTCTTCTCAAAAGACAAGAGGCATCTTTCTGCCTCAAGAGATTGTATTATATTTTATCCTGTAAACTTATGTCAACAGGGAAATATCAACTGATTCTTACGATTACCCCTTTTGCTGATCTTAATTTACCATTACCATCGATATAGCTTTCAACATTTTCACCTGCAGCAATTTCCTCTGCTTCTTCTAACGACATGCCGGGCCAACTGTTACCAATAACTGAATTTGGAGATTCAGAAAGACTACTTACAAAATTTCTCCAAAACTTAGGACCCTTAAAATTATCTGTTAATTCTTTCGTATAAACTACAAACTTATATCCACGCGTTCTTTCCATGAGTGGGATTATCACACACACACAACAATAAGCACAAGCTTAATAATATGTCGCATAAGAT
>CAYQUL010000048.1:0-7285 GCA_964420735.1 uncultured Gammaproteobacteria bacterium | reverse complement strand
AAAACTCGTGATTGACAGCACATTTTAGGCCCTCTACTGTTATTCCAAGAGATGATTACAGAACGCAAGACAGAAAACTCCATGTCTGTGCACGATATTCTCACTACAATTCGATCAAAAGAGTACCAAATTGATGGTGACTTTAAAGGGAAAGATATTTTGTCTACAGAGCAGTTTACCCGTGGAGACATACTGCAGGTAATGGAAACTGCAGCTCGGATAGAAATGGCAAAAGAAGGTGGTGCGTATCCGGCTTGCGAGCAATTACTGAAACACAAACGAGTTGCCGTTTGTTTTTATCAACCAAGCACCAGAACGTATATGTCATTTATGGCTGCAGCACAGAACATGGGAGCATATGTTATTGGGGTTCCTGGAATGATGCAGTACTCTTCAGCGGTTAAAGGAGAGTCTTTGCAAGACACAGTACGAACGATTGAGGCACATGGGACCGACGCAATTGTCATGAGGCACGAAGCAGATGACTTTGTAATTCATGCAGCAGAGGCTGCAGACATTCCCATTATCAATGCAGGGGCTGGAAAATTTGAGCACCCAACACAGGCAATGCTTGACCTTTACACTATCACTCAGAACTCACCCATTCCACTGGACGCAATGTCAGTTACCTTTGTCGGTGACTTAAAATATGGCAGAACGGTGCATTCACTCGCAAAAGTACTTACAGTCATGGGTGTACCACAAATGAATTTTATTTCTCCAGAAAGCACTTGTCTTCCTAAGAACCTTTCAGAGTATTTAGAGGCCCGTGGAGTTGATTTAAACCAGCAGATCGTTAACGAACCTGGTGAAATTGGCAGTTTGGTTACGCATACCGACGTCATCTATGACACACGCGTACAAAAAGAGTGGTTTGTAAGTGACGAACAATACCTTGAAGCTTGCCGTGCAATTCAAATTACACCAGAGGTTATGTCGAACTTACCGGAACACGCAATTTTGCTGCACCCTCTTCCAAGAGTTGATGAAATCACAAATGAAGTAGACCTTGACCCTCGTGCAAAATACTTTGCACAAGTTGCCTCAGGGGTTCCTGTAAGAATGGCACTTTTGGGGCTTGTCCTTGGGGCCGACACTTCAAACTTACCAACATAAAGTTTTACGCGACGTGTTGATGTGGCAGAAACGGAGTTCCATCGGTTTTGCCTATTAGTGGGTTAGACATTAAAGCAACTGGCAAGACGTCTTCAACTTTCTCAAAGAACTTAAAGTTAATGTCTTTCTTCACATTTTCTGGTACTTCTTCCATATCCTTTTCATTGTCCTTAGGTAAAATAATGGTTGAAAGGCCAGCGCGGTGTCCTGCCACAACTTTTTCTTTTACTCCACCAATTTCCATCACGCGTCCTCGAAGTGTTACTTCTCCAGTCATTCCAACATCACGCTTAACAGGGATCCCGGTTACTGCTGAAACTAAAGCAGTGGTCATCGCAATTCCTGCAGATGGTCCATCTTTTGGTGTTGCCCCTTCTGGTACATGAATGTGAACATCAATGTTACTTGCAAAATCATCTTTCAAGCCCAACTCTCGTGCATGCGCACGAGTCCAAGTGAAAGCGGCCTTTGCTGACTCTTTCATAACGTCTCCTAATTGACCAGTTAACATCAACTTTCCTTTTCCGTGCATGAGTGATACCTCAATAAAGAGAATTTCACCGCCAGCTGAAGTGACAGCAAGTCCTGTTGACATACCAACCTCATCACTTTTCCCCACAATCAGTGAGCTAAATCTTTCAGGGCCCAAGTACTTTGTTGCATCAGCAATTTCAATTTTCTTTTCAAATTTCTCATGCTCTGCAACTTTGCGGGCAACTTTTCGACAAATGGTGGCAAGATTTCGCTCTAAGTCTCGAACTCCTGCTTCTCTGGTGTAGCGCTTTACAATATAGTGCAAAGCCTCGTCAGTAATGGTAATTTTTTGTTTTCCAATTCCATGTGTTGCAAGTTGCTTAGGCCACAAATATTTTTTGGCAATCTGGAACTTCTCTTCAGCAATGTATCCTGCAAAGCGAATCACTTCCATACGATCCAAAAGTGGGCCAGGAATAGTGTCTAATACGTTTGCTGTACAAATAAACATCACTTGAGACAAGTCATAAGGGACTTCTAGATAGTGATCTGAAAACTCTTTGTTTTGCTCTGGGTCTAGGATCTCAAGAAGTGCAGAAGATGGGTCTCCTCTGTAGTCCGCACCAAGCTTGTCTATCTCATCGAGCATAAAGACAGGGTTATTTGCTCCTGCGTCTTTTATACCTTGAATTATGCGTCCAGGGAGAGCTCCAATGTATGTCCTACGGTGGCCACGAAGTTCAGCTTCATCTCTTACTCCTCCCAGAGACAAACGGACGAACTTTCTGCCCAATGCTCTTGCAATTGATCTTCCGATAGACGTTTTTCCGACACCTGGTGGACCAACAAAACACAAAATTGTTGGGTGATTTTCGCCGTTCTTTCCTTTGTGTGCTTTTATTTCACTCTTTAACTTCATAACTGAAAGAAACTCAAGGATTCTCTCCTTTGCTTTCCCAAGTCCATAGTGGTCATCATCAAGCATTTTACTTGCAGTTTCTAAAGCAACAGTTGTTTCACTTGTGGTGTTCCATGGCATGTCAGTCAACCAGTCAAGATAGTTTCTAATGTACCCAGTTTCAGGGTTGTGTGGAGACATTCGTTCTAAGCGTTTCAACTCTTTTAAAGCCTTTTCTAAAACACGCTCTGGCATTTTTGCCTTCTTAATTTTTCCTTTATATTCTTTAATGTCGTCGCTTGCATCAGGATCGTCATCTTCACCAAGCTCTTGTTCAATTGTTCGCTTTTTTTCCCGAAGCATTGCCTTCTTCATCTGGTCTTCAAAACGCTTTTGTGTTTTTGCCGAAATCATACGCTCTAAATCAAGCACAGAAATTTCATGAGTAATAAGGTCTAAAACTTTTGTGAGTCTCTCCTTTACAGAGAATGTTTCAAGAAGTTCCTGTTTTTCTGAAGTTTTCATTTCCAAAAGTCCTGCGACAGAATCAACAATTTCAACTGCGTCTGTTTGATTGGAAAGAATGCGCATGATTGTCGTAATCTCTACCCCTTTACCCATATTGATTGCTTTTCTAAATTGTTCAACGAGTCTTTTGGTCAAAGCTTCAACTTCATCCCCTGAGTAGTCATCCTCACTTATTTCCATAACTTTAGCGACTAAATAAGGCTCGTCTGCTAGTTCTTCAACAAGCCGCACCCTGTTCATTCCCTTAACCATTGCATGAATTTCGCCATCTGTTGTCATCATTTGAGAAACAACAGCGAGTGTTCCAACGGTATAGAGTTCTGCAAGTTTTGGGTCTGATTGAGATGAGTCTTTTTGGGTAAAAATTGCGATAATACGGTCTTCAGCATAGGCCGTGTTAACAGCTTGAACAGATTTTGGACGACCAAATGAAAGGAGTGAGTCTGTGTGAGGAAAAACAACAGATCCACGAACAGCGACAACCGGGACAGTTCGAAGATTGGTAGATAATTTCGATTCCATAATTCGTGAACTTTTAGCAGTCTAACATTGCGAGTGCCACCTGTCAATGGTGCACTTTATGTTTTCTTATGTGTTTAAAGTGAACATGTTCAAAGAACATGGAGATTGTTACGCCGATTAATATACCAAATGCAATATCGATTGGATAGTGCACATCAGCGGCTACACGACCGATGCCAATAAGACTTGCGATAACCAACAAAAAAATACCAAGCCGTGTGTAATGCAAGGATACAGTTGTGGCTGCTGCAAAGGCAATTGCAGCGTGGAGTGAAGGAAAACTTGATAACCATGCAAGTCCAGCAAGTGGATCTCCACTGTCTACTAAAAAAGGTCGTGGTGTCAAAAAAAGTTCTTTTAAAAGAAGAACAAAAAAGGTCGTGGTAACGACTGAAAACAGAGTATGCAAGGCTAGTTCTTTATTTCGTTCTTTTAACACCACAAAACCGATGATAAATATAATAAAAAAAATGACACCATAGGTGTTTGCTACAAAGACGGCTGGGTTATTCATGAATTACGATACGAGTTCCGGGATTATCACTATTTGAGCGCGCGATGTTCTTTCCATCAGGAAGTAAAGGTGTAGCCCATTCATAGATTATTTTGGCAGTGTCAGTAGGCAAGTTTACACAACCATGACTATGAGGAGTTCCAAAATCGTTGTGCCAATAAGTACCGTGCAAACCAAACCCTCGATACCCAGGTATTTTATCGTTCTCAAAAAACAGTACATAAGGAACATTTGGAAGGTTGTAATAGTATCTTCCCTCTCCCCCCTTCATGCGAGTTGCCCGAATTTTCATCCACACATGAAATTCTCCTGTTGGTGTTGGCGTACCTGGAAGCCCTGTACTAATTGAAGTTTCCACATACAGTTCTGTTCCATTCCAGGCACGTAGCTTTTGTTCACTTAAATCCACTTCAATCCAACGATCACTTGGTGTTGCCATTCCTAAAACTGCATCAGTAATTGCTGTTGCTAGCTCAGTTGAAGATGAAGGAATTTCTATTGTTTGGTTGTCATAAATGCCAGTTGTTGCAAGAGGATTTACTTGTCCACTTAAGTCGTAAGCCGTGCAACCCGGGGCTTCCACGTCTGCCGGGGTTACTTTTCTAGCTGTTCGAGACAAAACACCTAAACCTAAAAGCAAAATGAGTGGCACAATATAAATGTATGTTCGTGTTGTAGATGTTATTTTTTTAGCCATACTAAACTGTAGCACAGACAGATTTGCTACAATAGAGCATGAGTAGATTTCGAACACTTCCCAGCAGTTTTAAATATGCCTTTTCAGGCTTCAAGACAGCCTTTACCAAGGAGCCAAATTTTCAAATTCATATTTTTGTCGGATCATGTGCACTGCTTCTTGGTGCAATTCTAGGGCTTAGCCAATCTGAGTGGATAACACTTCTTTTTACCATATCGTTTGTTTTAATTCTGGAATTCTGGAACACTGCTATTGAGTCAATTGTTGACCTGGTTAGCCCTGAAATTCATCCCAAGGCTAAAGTTGCTAAAGATGTAGCAGCAGCAGCTGTGTTACTTGGTGCGTTTGTTTCAATCGTTATTGGGGTACTTCTTTTTCTACCTAAACTGCTCAAATAGCCTTATTGTCTTATGAAGAAGGCTGCGACAAGGCCTACAACGATTGCATAGTATCCAAAATATCGGTAACGCTTTGTTGAAAGGGTATTTAGTAGAAAATCAATTGAGAAATATGCAGTGACTCCTGCCACAATTGCTGCAACCAAATAGGTACCTGTTGACCCTTGAGAGTCGAGTCCATGTGAGAACACTTCAACGGCTGAAGCGCCCAGTATTGCAGGAATTGACAACAAAAATGAATACTGTGCAACTTTTTTGCGGTCAAGCCCTAATGCAACACCGGTAAAAATTGTACTTCCTGATCGAGAGATACCTGGAATAATTGCAATCGCTTGAGCAACACCAATGAGGACAGAGTCAGAAACGGTAATTTTTTCGCGAATGGTTTTTGCCTTATCAACAAAGATACAAAGAACGCCACTTATGGCAAGTGTAATACCCGCCCAAAACACACTACTAAACAATCCTTCCAGTTGTTTACGAAAAACTATTCCTGCAATTGCAGCCGGAATAGTACCAATACCCAACAATAAAATCTCTCGAAACGTTAAGTCTAATAATGTTTTTCGAAAATAGATAATGACTGCAACGGTTGTCGCAACATGAAGCAAAATATCAAACAAGACTCCAGTTTGTGAAAACCCTGGCAAAATATGTTGAAAAAAAACAAGGTGAGCCGAAGAGCTGATGGGCAAAAACTCAGTTATCCCCTGAACAATTCCTAAAAAAATTGCCGTAAAGAAGTTCATGCATTTATTGTATCAGTACTCTCAAAGCTGTCGAGCGTTTGCGCATTCTCGACTGAATATTCACCTATTTTTGTGCGCCTAAGATCAGACAAGAAAGCGTATGTAGCAAGCGCCTCACCTATGTCCCGTGCGAGCGAACGAATATATGTTCCTGAAGAAACAACAAATCGACAGACAAGCGTTGGATACAGGTATTCAACAATCTCAGCTTCAAAGACCGTGATTGACCGAGCCTCCATCGTAACTTGTTTTCCGGCTCGTGCTAAGTCATATGCCTTTTTTCCT
Organism: uncultured Gammaproteobacteria bacterium; assembly: GCA_964420735.1. Lineage (GTDB taxonomy): Bacteria > Patescibacteriota > Microgenomatia > UBA8517 > UBA8517 > CAYQUL01. The sequence goes on along the minus strand of CAYQUL010000048.1, from coordinate 1,104 downwards.
TCCATTTTAATTGCTGAATAAGCTGGTGGAATCTGAGACTGTTCACCGACAAAGTGTACAACTGTTGCTCTCACTTGTTCCTGTGTTGGTATTACAGAATTGTTTTCATGAATAACAATGCCTTCGATGTCATCGGTGTCACGCGACTGTCCCAAGGTAATAGTTGCTATATATTCCTTTTTTGTGTCTTTTGCGATTGCACCCAATTTACGTGTTTCCTCCCGACCAACACCTACAATTAACAAGCCTGTTGCATTTGGGTCAAGGGTACCAGCGTGACCAATACGCTTCTCATGCAGAACCCGTCTTAGCTTGGCAACGACATCATGAGAAGTCCAACCTTTCGGTTTGTCGATTAACAATAATTGTGACATTGTGGGCCTAGTATAGCCTATGCATGAAGATTTGCCTGAGCCTTATCAAGATTTTTGCCTACCTGGTTCCAATTGACGATATGCCAAAAAGCTTCGATATACTCAGCACGTCTATTTTGATATTTTAAGTAATAGGCGTGTTCCCACACATCAATCCCTAAAATTGCATCGTGGCCTTCCATCCAGGGGGTATCTTGATTTGGCGTTGAAGTAATTGTTAATTTGTCTGAAGAGGTAAGCACAAGCCATGCCCAACCGCTCCCGAAGCGACCAAGTGCAGCTTCTTTAAACTCACTTTTAAAAGTCTCAAAGTCACCAAAACTGGCGTTAATGAGAGTCAACACCGACTCACTGGGCGATTGATCAAACTCTGGAGTGAGAAGTTTCCAAAAAAATGTGTGGTTTGCGTGACCTCCCGCGTTATTTTGTACCTTAAGGCGTATTGCTTCAGGAAGTGCTCTAAGTGAGGTAAGTAACTCCCAAGCATTTTTTTCACTAAATTCTGTTTCGTTCACTGCTTTGTTAAGGTTATCAATATATGCCGCGTGATGCTTGTCATGATGAATAGTCATAGTTAAAGCATCAATATGTGGGTCAAGTGCATTTGGTTCAAAGGAGAGGTCTGGTAATGTGTGCATACGGATATTTACTGATCATATCACACGTCTTTTATAGAGACCAAAAACTTAGTGTCTGTACGGTATAATAGAAGTATGCGTAAAGGATTAAC
>CAYQUL010000047.1:0-7304 GCA_964420735.1 uncultured Gammaproteobacteria bacterium | reverse complement strand
CTCCAATAAAATTGGCCTTTTTATTCGATCCATCTATATCAAGAACGTCAGACTTAGTTACTATGTTTCCAAAATGCTTGGTGTATTTGTCATCGGTAATTTCCAACACTTTTCCCTTAATTAACTTGTCGTTTTGAGACAAAAACAACTCAATAAAAAATCGATCAATTGGTGTGCCTCGATCGAAACCAAATTTTCGACTGAGTGGATACGCAGGAATAAACGACCTATTAATCCGAGCTCGAACTGTTGAAACTAGTTTAAAAATAAAGGTATTCATAGTTTTATAGTGTTAAAGCTTTCTTAATTCGCCCTCTGTAAAATTGACCGTTTTTTGCAACCAGTATCCCAATCATGTTGTGAATGTTTATGTGAATAAGCATTAAACTAAATGCGCGACTCCCTTTTTCCTTCATCTCATTCATTATTACTGACTCAATTGCCTGTGGTGTCTTATTTGTAGAAACTGTCGTCGCGTCCTCGTATGTTGAATATGTAAACATTGCTTGCTCCATATCAAGAATATAAATTAATTTTCCTGACTTAATGATGTTCTCAGGATGTAAGTCTCCATGAACTAGCTGCAACTGGTCGGTAAAACTACCGACAAATGAAGTTACATATTTGCGCCAAGCCTTCAGGAAAAGAGCTTTATGCGTCCAATTCTTAATAATTGCAAAGGGAAAAAGAACAACGCTCATTGAGGCAAAATAACCATATTGTCTAACTCCAATTTTTTTCTTTTCAGCTGTTGTAAGTAAATTACTCATTTGTCTTAAATACCGTCGAGCCATTAGATACCCTTTGACTTGAGCATCAGGAGCAAAGGTCGCCAAAGTGTTTCCTTCGACATACTGTGTAATGAAAAACAGACCATCTGTTCGATCAAATTCCTTAACAAAAGAGGGCACAAAAACTAAGTTATCTTTAAGTTTAAGTTGAGCTTTAGATAACACCTTGTTTATCTGTATTTCCCGTTTAAGTGAAAAGTAGTGAACCGAGTTGTGGCTGCCTCTCCAGGCTTTAACAACTACATTGGAATTTCTGTATTTGTAAAGCCCAACACGATACGGATACTCTTTATCTCCAAGCACTCGAACAAACTCCCATTTACCTACTTTACGAGGTAATACAGTAGCACGAGCAACTCGAGTGTTTTCAAAAAGTGACAAAAATATAGATATTGTTTTTTTCATTTATGGTTTTAAGTTAATTGCCCAATTAAGAGCTTTACTGTAATCTTCATATTTTTTGGGCGTTAGGTTGCGATGAGTTAAATAATGAGTCGCCATTTTAATGAGTAAGAGCTTTCCAATGTGTTTGTTCTGCACCAGTGACCAAATACTTTGTGCTAACTCCTCATTTCTCCAGTAAGCAAGAAACGAAACCACATATTCATAATCAGGATGAGTAAACACCATGTTTTCAAGATCAATAATATATGTAGTGTCTCCTTCAACTAGTATGTTCTTTGAGTGCAGATCTCGGTGTGTAAGAACAATTCTTTGATCAAATATATATCTAAATATATTTTTGTAAAAACAAATAAACCCACGTAAAAGACTTTTTATCATCTTTGGATATGCAACAGAAGCTGCCACGACCAAAAACGGATATATACTAATTTCTGCCAAAGGGTATCTTTTCCCAATTTTGTCCTTTTGCTCATGGGTCATATTGTTTCCAAGGTAACGAATATAACTTACAACTTTTTCATAAGTTTTAATTTGGTAAGCAACTGGAAAGGTAGCGAGAGGTGTTCCTTCAATAAACTCAACAAAAAGGGATAAAGCGCCTTTGTTTTTTCGTAAACCGTAACTGTATGGAATTCGTATGTTTTTAATAGCTCTAGGAATTCGATGATTAACGTTTTTCTGTACATTCAGTAACAACTCATACATCAGGGCCTCATTTGACAAACACAACTTGTTATATCGAATGTTATTTACAAGTGTCTTTCCAAATGCGTGCTTGCGGTCATTTTTGTTTATATACTCCCCAAGCGCAAACTTAATAAATGAGCCATTTTTCTCAATCGTGTTTTTAAGTTTAAAGGATCCGATTTGAGTCAATGGAAAAGAGGACCTTTGCACGTTTTGATTAAAAGCTGCCTGATAAAATATTTCTGGGTGGAGAAATTTTTTCATATTGATAATTTTTGTTCAAGCTTTGCTAGAAAAGTAATTCCAGCGTTCTGCCAACTAAAATTCACTGACCACTTTTTAGCCTCTTTAGAGAGTTTGAATCTTTTCTTTTCGTTTCGAACAAGTCCAATCATAGCCTCGGCCCAGGCTTCAACATTTTTCGCCTCAACAAGAATTCCAGTAATTGAATCAACTACTGAGTCCTTAAGCCCAGATACGCTTGATGCAATAACTGGTGTACCTGCCGCATTGGCTTCAATAACTGTTATTCCCCAGCCTTCAATTGAAGAAGGCTGCAGAGCGATCCAGCTTTTGGCAAGCAGGGCGGCTTTTTCATATTCATCAATCTGACCAAGGAAACGTACTGATTTTTCAATTCTTAACTTGGTTGCAAGTATCTTAAGTTCAGGTAACATTTCGCCACTTCCGGCAATTGTAAGAATTGCAGTTGGATATTTTGTTATCACTTTTGCAAACGCATTTAGAGCAACATCAACATTTTTATAGTGCTTTAGTCTGCCAACATATATAAAACTTGGATACTTGGTCTTAGATAGTGTTCGGTAATGACTAACATCGACTCCTGGGTTAACAATTTCAATTTGATCTGCTTCAGTTAAACCAAGTGTTATTAGGTCAGCTTTAGTGGAGTCCGAAATGGTAATGACTCTACCTCCACGGTAGACAAGTGGCATCAAATATTTTTCAATACACATAGCAAACACTGAAAGTGGAAACTTCAAGTGTTCACGAAATATATTTTGATGAACGTGGTAAACCAAAAGGAACGTACGTTTATTGGAATAAAACGGTGTAAAAAATGGTATTCCGTTTATACTTTCAACAATTACATCACATTTTTTTCCAAGCGAAAAAATGTAATACAAAGCGGCCCAAAAATAGACAGTATAGTGCCCACCTTTACGGATTATTTTTACTCCATCAATAGTTTCTTTAGGTAAACACCTCTTATCGTTACCACAAAACAAAGTGACATCTCGGCCTTCATTCACCCATGTCTTTGCTAGCTCGTGAACATAGACTTCGGCTCCTCCCGCCCACTTGTGCTTAGTATCACGCCAATTAAAGATAAGAATTCTTGTTGGTTTTTCATTATTGTCATCATCTTGATTAGCAAACAAATGAGCAAGGAAGGTAATTGCAAAGTATGATAATCCGCTAATAACTACTCCAGTGCTAATCGCTCCGATTGAAGCGTGTGAGATATTTATCAGAACTATCATGTAGAGCGAACACAATAAGCTTATAACCGCAAATGAATGTTTTTCTCTTGTTTGATGAAAATTAACTATTCCACCCGCCAAGGTGATTGCCGCCATTGCAAATGTGTAAGGCACAAGATATGGCATTACCTCAAATATTTTTGTTCCTAAAAGTGGAGGTAGAGTAATAGGTGCGGCTAAACCAAACAGTGCAAATCCACTTAAAGTAGCAAGTGCCGTAAGTGGCATAATTATTCGAAAAACATACTTTGATGATTTTCCTGCACCAATATTTCGGCTCACAAGCGGATTAACAAACTGGGTAAAGAGGGTGCCTAGAAAATAAACCATTTTCCCAACAACTGAAATTAAGGCATATTTACCAGCCTCCTCAGGAGGCAAGAAATGTTTTGCTAGAACTACATCTACGCTTAAGAAAACAATACTCGAAAGCTTGGTAAGAAAAGTGCTTCCCATGAAACGTTTTGAAACCGAGCGAAGTTCTGTTTCTGCAATTTGCATAACTTGACCTTGCGACAGAAGTATCGCGATACGTCCAACAACAAAACTTGCAACAAGGGAAACCGGGATTGCAGTGTAGAGCAAATCGCCATGTGCACCCTGAACAAATAAGATTGTAAGTCCAAGTTTTGTACTTGCTTCAACAATCGTCATTAAGGCGCCAATTGCAAATTTATGACTACCTGAAAGGTAACCTGAATCAACTGCTGCGGCAATTCCAGTCGCCCAAACAGGAGTAATAAAAATAAATGGCAGCATGTCTGACGCCTGGAAAAATGGCATCAGAAACGGAATTGATATGACCCACAAAATGGTCGTAATAATAGTAGGAATAAAAATCTTTCCACTTTGAACTACCCAAAAAGGACGTACCGGTGAACCGTATCTGCCATAGAGTTGTGCAGCCTTATGTGTTACCGCGCGAGAAAAAGTAGACAGTGGTATCTGGGCTAAGTTAACGAGACTCGAAAAAAGACTTAAAAGTCCAATTTCTGCGAATCCAACGCTTTTACCGATATAAGCGCTATAAATGAAGTTCAACAGGTTAGCAATCATCGAGGCTGTGATAAGGATTGCTCCTCCCGTCACTACACTGCTACTTTTTGGTAGTTTAAAGGAAGTGCTTGCAGGAGAGTCGACCACTATTGCCTCATCAACTTCAACTTTTTGTTTGTTGGTATTGTTTAAGCCATGGTTGGTCTTTTCCCAGTAATGAGGTTTGGTAATAAGCTGCCACAAGGCCATTCCTGCCGCAATACTTGTTAGTAGCCAATAGACAGGAACAAACAAAACAAACTTAATTAGACCCCAGTGACCACGTTTGGCACAGCCAATCATGTAGTTATAAAGGTACATAAAGTTTCCAATAACTAAAGCAAAACCTGCCATATAGAAAACGAGGGGAGGAAATAGAGACTCAATTGTAGGTCCAACAACGCTGTAAGCCGCAAAGTAGGCTACGGTAATTAACCACAAAACGGGGTTAATGAGCATAAAAGTCATACGCATCCCGATGACCAGTTGGAATACCAAGGCTTGAAATCCTAATTTGCTAAAAAGCTCTACCGGATTACGCATGTGAACAAGGTAGGTTTGGAAGTAACCCTTGATCCAGCGAGAACGCTGCCTGATCCAGTTCCACACCCGACTGTTAGATTCCTCTAGTGTTGTTGAGTCCACAATGGCAGTCTTGTAGCCATTCTTAAAAAGACGCATCCCAAGGTCAGCGTCCTCTGTAACGTTAAAAGGATCCCAACCATTGAGTGAAATCAAATCATCGCGCCTAAAATGGTTGCTTGTTCCCCCGAGTGGAATAATTCCGTCAATTGATTGAAGACCTGGCAAAATGATGTCAAACCACAAGCTATATTCTGCAGTAAAAAGGCGAGTTAACAGGTTATCTGTTGAGTTAAAGTAATTGAGTTTGCACTGAATACAACCATACTTTCTCCCCAGCTTCAAGAAAGAAAGGTATACCTTCTTTAATTGAAGTGGATCTGGTTTGTCTTCTGCGTCATAGATCACGACATACTCTCCAGTAGCCACTGACAATCCATAGTTACATGCCTTAGGTTTTGACTTTGGAAATGAATGAGGAACAACAACAATTGTGAAGTGTGGTGGCAAATTCATAGCTTGGGCCGTCTCAATTGTTTTTGTGTCATCTTCTTCAAGAAGAAGTAACACTTCAAGCTTCTTCTTTGGCCAATCAAGTGTCTCCATTGCCTCCACAAACTGAGACAAGATATGTGCTTCCTTATATAGTGGGCACAACACAGAGTAAACCGGTAGATTGTTGTCATTAATCTGACTTAGTTGTTCATTCTCAACAACAATTTCTGGTGGAAAGTGGAGACTCTTTAAGAGTACATAGCCACTAAAAAGCACATCGATAAAGTAGATGAGGGAAAGCACTGCAGTAAAGGCAAGTGCCGTGGCAAATGGGTTTGAAACAATACCATAAACAACGGCAGCAACTATTGAAGCGATCACAACTTTTTGACCAGTTGTTACAGTTAAAATCGCTGAATCCTTGTGATTAAGTTTTGTGTGGGTAATATATCGTCTCTTTTTGTACGCTAAACCTGAGCCCATCATATTGTCCCCGTCAGAAACAATCTGATATATCTTTCGCTTTGCCAAACGAAGTTTAAGAGCACGGATACCAATTTCAGTTGAGGCTCTCAATACATTGATATTTGAGTGACCATTGACCCGATCAAGGAATTCCATGTCAACAGATACCGCTTTATAGCCCAGTTCGCGGGCCGTGTGGAGAAGAGGCATATCCAGAGTCCAGGCAGTTACATCTTTTTCAGTTAAGTGGGTAATAATTTCACGACGAAACACCTTGATACCAGACTGCACGTCAACATCCATCCCCATAAGCACTTTCCCAAAAAGGTAACGATACGATTTTGAGACAAATTTACGTATAAAGTTTGTATGTCGCTTGGTGCGGTTGCCAACGGCAACACCGTGAGTGACAGCCTCGTTGTACATTTCGGGAAGAAGCTCTGGGGGATACTGTAGGTCCCCATCAATCATTGCGATAAATTCACTGGTAGAAGTTTTTGCTCCTTCTAAAATGGAATATGCCTTCCCAGGTTTCCCCTGTTTTGTTTGGATAGTTATTGGGTATTTGACTTGTAGTTCTTGTAGGATCGTAACCGTTTCGTCTGTGGAGTGGTCGTCAACGAAAATAATGTTGTACTCAATTTCTGCACTCTTTAAGGCAGCATGAATCCTACTGGTGAGCTGGGCAACGTTTTTAGCCTCATTTTTGACTGGAACAACGACAGTTAGTCTTTTCATGGATTTAAAATTTAAACCTTAGCGCGGGCAGTGTCTAAAGGTATAGTATTATACTAGGGGATTACATTTTTAACAAGTTTAATACGAATCAGGATTATAACCCGGTCTCCTTTGAAAAGCTACTAGGCAAAACTATTCATTACTAAAGGATGTGCTAAAATAGCACTGTACAACCCTTTTTTGTTTTTTCAACTCTAATAGGAGTCTTATAATGGCACATTTAGAACTGTTGAACAGGTTGGTTGGCTACATGCCTCGGGCAGTGACCAGCCCGGTCAAAATCCTTGGAGCGTTAACTGCTTTTGAAAAGTATGTGTACGCCGTCACCGGTATCGTATTTGGAAAAGAAGACGATTTGTCCTTGGTGCAAACACTTGAGGCAAACGCTTTTCACATCTATGGATATGTGATTAATAAAAAGGATACGTGGGAAAGGATTGAGGTTAACCTACAAGGTGATGTTTCTTTAGTGTATGTTTCCTCAGGTGCCGGTTACTCAATCGCCCTGTTACAGGCAAACAAGACATACCCTGAACTGCTTTCACTTAACTTACGTGAGTATAAGGGAGATGATCGCCTTTCATATAGTACCTTAAGTCAC
>CAYQUL010000046.1:0-7310 GCA_964420735.1 uncultured Gammaproteobacteria bacterium | reverse complement strand
ACTCGAATGGGCCGAGCTCTGATGGCAAGGTAGAAACTTTCACCGCTACACCATCATAGTTGTATGCAACTTCCTGATTTATGTTATCAGGGTTGATACCTAGCTCATTAGGCCGATATTCGTAGATTCGATAACCGTTGATCACTTTAGAATGCCAACTGATTGGGTTACCCCCATTATGCGAACTTTCGCAACATGTATCTGTACCGTCACGAAATTCAATGTGAAGATGAACTCGATTATGAGCGTTACCTGTCATTCCTGCTTGTCCAATCGTATATCCAGGCAGCACATGGTATGTTTGGCCCTTATCGTAGGCATTCTTAATAGGAGCCCAAATGCTGTCGAGGTGCCCATAGATTATGATTGACCCTCCAACTGTGTGTTTAATCGCAACTTGAGTTCCTAAGCCGTTACTTACCTTTCCAGCAAATACAACATTCCCTTCTGCCATAGCCGAAATTGCAAATGTTTGACCGCCATAGGCGAAGTCTAGACCAGAACCTGAATTGAGAGTCATCCACTTTGTTTCTGGTCCAACCTCCCATTGATGTGGTCCACCGGTCCATGTTGGACCCATATTTGCATAATATGGCAATTCGAAATTGGGTAGTGGAAAACCGTTTTGTGCTGAAACCTCAGCAGGCTTTCCCCCGGCAAAGGCAACCAAACAAGTGATTGCCAAGACAAAGAACCAAATAATCCTACGAATCTTCATTGTATCCTCCTCAGGATTCGCTAAATAGAAATGTCAAAGGACAGCCAGAAGTATAGCCCATTGTTGTAAAAAATGCCATGAACGTGGTAAAATAGGCATTATGAAAAGTGGAAGACCAGTTTCGAAGACATTTCGAATACTTGTTGTTATTGGCCTATTTATATTAGGGCTACTTTTTGTTGTGCAAAACTTTAATAATGTAAATTCAGACGCAATAAACCATCCTGTGAGCAATGCTATTGAATCTGGCAATATTGATTCACTAAAAAAGAATAGGTTTATAAATGAAGTTACAGAAGTTGACCAGAGTTTGTATCAACTTCGCGCGGAAAAGTTAGGGATTATCTTCAATATTCCTAAAAATGGAACAGTTGGATTATCCACAAACGAAAAATTTGCTGTCTATAGCAGTTCTCCTTATTTAGAATTTGGTATTAAAAACGGCGGATCTTTGATGCTTAGCTTGTTTTCTTCCAGCAAAAGCGTACGGGAGGTTGCGCAAGCTGACGCGTTAACTTATACAAACAATGACGTACTTTCAAAAAATGGTGAGAGGGCATTGTTATTGGCTGACTTAATGGAATTTAACCTCGATAGTCATAGGGGGTACAAATTTGCTGTTCATACCGTTAATTCCGCTAAGTTATCCAATAATGAATTTAGGAATAACTATTATTATTATTTGCCTGGTAAAAACGGCTCCATTCTGAAGATTTCAGAACAATACACAAACTACGATTATGAAGTTTTGCCAGATAACATAAATCTATTCACAGAATTAATTTTTTCAATAAAATTTATCGACTGATTGTCATGATAAGATAGTGTGAAAAATAAAGCTAGAGTGACGAAGAGCAATAAATTCTTGTATCTCCTTGTTTTTGCAGCCGTATTTGTCGCTGGAGTCTTTTTTGCCTCCAACAAAATTAGTACAAGGCAGCTAACTAATGGAAATTTGCCAACTACATCGCCTGAAGTTAGGGCAAAGTTAGCTATGGTTAAATATTCCCTATCTAAAACTGGAATTAATAATGTTGTTGTCTCATCTACTAATTACGGTTTTGAGATGATTTTTCCTGATCACTATAAATTTGATATTGGTAGAGGTTTCAATAAGGACTATCCGGAAAATGAAACTGTTTCTATTCACACATTGGGAATTGAGAAAATTGATGTTAATAACGACTTGGTTTACGCCGTTAATATAGGCTTTATAAACGGAAAAACTCTGGAGCAACGTGTCGATGAAGCAGTATATGGTCAAAAAAGGAATACTAAGCCCTGGCTAAAGCCCGAGGAGGTGGAAAAAGTAGACATAAAGTTGAGAAAAACAGCACTTGTTATTAATGGTGTTACTGCTATTAAAATTCAATTTCAAGGCTCCTTTGGAGGAGATCAAGTTGTTTACTACCTTGTAAAGGGAGATAAATACTATCAAATATCTGCTGGGAAAAACCATGGTAAACTTTTTACCACGAATCAGTTATCTGAGATTGATAGAGTTATTAGAAGCTTCAAATTCATTTAGTTTTTCTTTTTCTACTCCTCTAAAAAACACTCCAGAAGACCATATCATGGGTAGCATATCCTCGTAAAGTAAGTTACACAGAGAAAGAACTCTTATTAAGACATCTCCTGTGATATGATCGATTAGCTCTATGTCATTTTTTTGGAATAAGTCCCTTACCCGCGTTGTTAGAAGTCATGATTTTGTAGCTTTAGTTATTGTCATCTTTGCAGCTTGGTTGGCCTCAAGAACCTTGTTTGCTGGTGGGTATTTCAATATGCATGACGACCTTCAGATGATGAGGCAGTTGTCTATGGAAAAGTGTTTCCTTGACCTTCAAATCCCTTGTAGATGGATCCCTGACATGGGATATGGGTTTGGCTACCCTTTATTTAACTTTTATCCTCCTCTTCCATATCTTGTGGGCCAAGTTTTCCGTGTCATTGGCTACTCATACGTAGACACTGCTAAGGCCTTGTTCATTGTTTCTTTCTTTGTCTCTGGAGTAAGCATGTATTACTTGGCCAAAAACTTCTTTGGACGAGCAGGTGGAGTGTTTTCTGCGGTGTTTTATATCTGGGCACCATATCACGCAGTTGATGTCTTTGTCAGAGGTGCAATGAACGAGGCATGGGGACTAATGTGGTTTCCAGCTATATTGTTGTACTCATACAAACTTATAACAACTCCTGTTAAGTCATTTAAGAAAAGCGATATTATCTCGTTTCTTCCAAACCTCATTCTTCTTGCTCTTTCTTGGGCTGCACTTTTGACCTCCCACAACTTGATGGTCATTGTCTTTACTCCATTCTTTGCCATCTGGTGTTTAGTCTGGCTTATTAAAAGCCGTAACTGGAAATCTGTCACTCCACTTGTCTTGTCTGGTTTGTGGGCCTTTGGTTTGGCAGCCTTTTTTACACTTCCTGTGTTTTTAGAAAAAAATATCGTTCAAACTGACACTTTAATTAAAGGGTATTACGAGTACACGGCCCACTTCCCAAGTGCAAGACAGCTCCTGTTCTCTCGTTTCTGGGGGTATGGTCCTTCCGTTTGGTTAGAAAACGACGGGATGCCATTTCAAATTGGTTGGTTACACTGGATTGTCCCGTTGTTTGTTATGGCGATCCTTGCAGTTCGGACGTTTAAAACCCGTAAGTTTGATCAATTGTTCTGGGTCATTGTCTTGGCCTTTGGGATAGGTGCAACTGCTACCTTTTTGACTCACCCCCGCTCAACTCCAATTTGGGCCCACATTCAAGCTATGCAGTTTATCCAGTTTCCTTGGAGGTACTTAACAATGGTTATTTTAGGATTTTCCTTTGTTGTGGGAGGCTTAGTCAAACTCATTCCACGAGTATTTTCATTTCCCTTGGCCGTTTTATTGATGCTTGGAGCTGTTATCTATAGTTGGGGGTACTTTGTACCAGAACACGGCAAACTTGGGCCTTTAACTGACCAAGAGAAGTTTACAGGCGCCGCCTGGGAGTTGCAGCAGACTGCAGGTATTTATGACTATCTACCTAACACTGCTTGGACCGCTCCTAAGGGTCCACGAAAAGTACAAGCTGAAATAATGGAAGGTAAAGGAGAAGTAGTGACTGGCTCGTCAGGAACTAACTGGGAAAAGTTTACTGTTAAAGCTGAAACAGACACGACTGTCCGAGTTAGTTTGTTACAGTTTCCAACTTGGCATGTGTTTGTTGATGGAAAAGACACCCCAACCTTTGTGCCAAAGACTGAGGAATGGGGAAGACTCTATGTGAATATTCCTGCCGGGGAACATGAAGTTTATGCAAAGCTCTCTGATACACCAGCTAGATCTGCTGGAAACATTATATCAATTGCCTCATGGGTGTTGCTAGGATTGATTCTGTTTTTCCGACGCAATACACTCATGCAGAGGGCATGAAAAAATTCTCCCAAGGAACCCGCGAGGTTATTGACGTCTCTGTTTGGGCTTTTAAGCTCTATTTTGGTTTTGCTCCTGTTTATACAATTGTCTATCTATTAACCCAAATTCTGCTATCAGGGTCAGCCATCATAACTTCCTTCTTATTAGGTAATGCAGTTGACCAAATTATTAAGGGAGCAGAGACGTCCACATCTGCTTTTCAACTCGCTTTGTTTTTCTTGCCACTAATCGTTTTTCAATCGGTCATGACTTTTATTGGTATCATCCAAAACCATGCAGGTCGCATGTTAAACATTGTTGAGAACTTTAAGTTACGAGAGTATTTGTATAAGCGACTTAAAGTGCTTGGCATTACAAAGCTTGAAGATCCTGATGTTGTTAATTACATGTACCGCTACAGTGAGTCTATCGGTTTTATAGGTTCTCACTTAACAATTCTTACCAGAACCATTGCTTCAATTTTTACACTTGTTACAACACTTGGAGTCATACTTGTTTTTATTCCTCAAGTGTTGCCTTTGGTGTTCTTGGCTTCAACTGTTGAGTGGTCAATTAACCAGAGGTTTTTGAGAAAAATTTGGCAGTTTAGCATCGACAACACCGTTGACCGGCGCAGCGCAATGCAGGACGTTTCAGCCCTTTCGGAACCCACTTCCCTAAAAGAACTTCTAATAGTTGGTGGTGTGGGTTTCTTTGAACACCGTTATACAAACTTTGTTCATCGCTATATCCGTAAGTATGGTGCCATCAGAAGCCGATGGGCGATACTGCTTTCAGGAAATGAGTTACTGCAAATTGCAACATATACTGCAGGTATTTTCTTTGTCGTACAAAAGTTTCTCTTAAAAGAGATCACGATCGGTCGTCTTACCTTTTTGTTTCGTAGTCTAAACATATTTGTTGATTCATTCACAGGTTTTGGAGGAAATCTTGTGAACTTGCGAGAGTCATCTATTAAACTTGCTGATTCACGAGCGTTGTTTGTTAACTTTGAACCAGAAAAAGATGGTGACCGCGAATTAACACTAAACAGATCTCCTGAGATTGAATTTAAAGGGGTTGATTTTACCTACCCTAAGGCAAAGCGTCAAATTTTTCGCAATGTAAATTTCAAAATCAAAAGTGGGGAAAAAATCGCAATTGTGGGAGAAAATGGATCTGGCAAAACGACATTGGTTAAATTACTGTCTCGCCTTTATCGCATAGATGGGGGAGAAATATTAATTGATGGAATTAACTTAAACGATGTAAAAATTAACAGCTGGTACGAAAACCTTGGTGTCCTGTTTCAGGATTACAGCAAATTTGGTCACTTAACGGTACATGAAAACATTGCTTTAGGCAGGGGGGACGTGCCTCCTGACTTCGACAAGATAAAACAGGCTGCGGTTGATTCTGAGTCAATTGAGTTTATCAATATGTACTCCAAAAAATTTAACCAGATCTTGTCAGAACAGTACCCAAATGGCATTCGTCCAAGTACCGGCCAGTGGCAAAAAATTGCAGTTGCCCGGTTTTTCTATCGCGATGCCCCGGTTCTTGTCTTAGACGAGCCAACTGCCTCAATTGACGCTGTTTCTGAAGCTAAAATATTTAACAACATTTATAAATTTATGAATGGAAAGACTGTGATTATTATTTCTCACCGATTCTCTACCGTTCGTAATGCAGATCGGATATTAGTAGTGGACAAAGGAAAGATTATTGAGCAGGGAACACATGAGGAATTAATGAAAATGAAAGGAAAATACGCCAAGGCATTTGATCTTCAGGCAGAAGGTTATGAGTAACCGATTAGCCCTCATTTAGCGCATTCAAAATGTTACAATTGGCTGAGTATGAAACGCGCAGACACTCCACAAAAGCCGCTTGTATTCTACGAGAATGGAAACATTGATGCTCCCGAGGTTCAGGTACCGCTTGAGACTGTTAAGGCTCGAGCTGTTAAGGGAATTGCAGTTTTAACTGGGCGGGGGTTTTTGCTTAACGCGATTGCCCAAGTTTCACAAATCTTTCTGCTGGCGTTTTTGACGCCAGAACAAATGGGTGTCTTCTGGATTGTCTCAGCAGCCGTATCCATCCTCATTTATTTCTCAGATGTAGGTCTAGCCGCAGCACTTATACAAAAAAAGGAGAAACTAACCAGGGAAGATTTGTCCACCACTTTTACCATACAAATTGGATTGATTATCATTTTACTTTCAGTTCTCTTTGTGGGGAGCCCATTTCTTAAGAATGTATATGGACTGTCGGCCGACGGGCAAATGCTTATTTACGCTCTTGGAGTGTCACTGTTTTTATCATCCTTAAAAAGTATTCCTTCAGTTCTCTTAGAGAGAGACTTAAAGTTTGGAAAATTTGTAATTCCAGAACTGCTTGAAAGCGTCTTTTATAACGTTTCGGTTGTGTACTTTGCTTGGAAAGGAATGGGAATCACTAGTTTTACGTTAGCTGTCCTTATTCGAGGAGTTGTGGGAGTACTTGCCATGTACTGGTTGTCACCGTGGACCCCACAGTTTGGGATTAATCGAAAAGCCTTAAGTGGTTTATTAAAGTTTGGAATACCATATCAACTAAATAACATTATCTCTCTTTTTAAAGATAGAGGAATGGACCTGGTAGTGGGAGCAATCGCTGGCACTGCGGCTGTTGGGTACCTTGGAACAGCTAAACGACTTTCTGAAATTCCATTGAGGCTTTTTATGGATAGCGTAACTCGAGTTAGTTTCCCAGCTTTTGCAAGAATGCAGGACCACAAAGAAGATCTGGCTCGGTCAGTCACTCGTTCAATTCTGTTTATAACTTTTCTAGTTTTCCCAATTACCTTAGGGTTTCTTGTCCTGGCACCAGTGTTGATGGATGTGTTTCCTCAATACGCTCGATGGAGCCCAGCTTTAATTCCTTTGTTTTTCATGACGATTAATACGCTTTTTGCAAGTTTCACCACACAGCTGACTAATATGCTAACAGCTATCGGGAAAATTAAGACGGTATCAAAATTAATTGCAATGTGGTCAGTGGCCACAATATTAACTGTTCCGGCTCTTGCCTATTTGTACGGAGTTAATGGAGCAGCAGCAGGCTACGCGCTTGTAGGTATTTTGTCTGTTGTTTCAATATATATAGCTAAAAAACATGTGAATTTTTCTTTAACAATTGGAGTTAGTAAAACA
>CAYQUL010000045.1:6034-7632 GCA_964420735.1 uncultured Gammaproteobacteria bacterium | reverse complement strand
CAGACAAGACCCGTTTAATTCGATTCCGATCAGTTGCTAGTTTTGTTACCTTCGTTGGGATGACAAAACCAAATCTGGTAGGGTTTTTGTCTTTTCTTAGTCGAAAGGAGAGTGTGAAGTTGGTACTTACAAAGCGCTTGCCATCACGACGAACTAAATCAAAATCTTCAGGTTCAGTTAGTCGAAACTCACTTGCAAGCATAAATATGAAAAGAAGTTAGTGGGTTGCAGTAACTGCAATACGAACTCGTCCCTTGGCACGTCGGCGTTTTAAAACTTTTTGTCCGTCATGGGTCTCCATTCGAGCACGAAAACCATGCACCTTGGTTCGTCGGCGCTTACTTGGTTGGTATGTTCTCTTCATTGCCATAGCGGTATTGTACTAAAGAAACTCCTAAAAGGGAAGTGTACTGGAGTTCTGGGTACTAAACAGAATTAGAGTAAGTCAAAAACTCCCGTTGACGAATTGTGGATAAGTGGGGTACAAAGAAGGCAACTCCTGCCCGAGCAATGTAGCTTATCTGTTTGCCACGCACATTGTTTTTCTGTTTTTTAAAACCACATATATGGTTAAACCTGACAAAGACGCTATTTGGAAAGAAGTTTTAAACTCAGTGAGAGTTTCTGTTTCTACCCCAATTTTTAACACTTGGATCTCGCAGACACATCTTGACTCATTAAGAAAACTTGACCAAAAGCGATATATGGCAGAAATCGGCTGTAATTCTACCTTTGTAAAAGCAACTGTTGAACAACGGTATTTTGGGTTATTACAAGATGGGCTCATTAAAGCCTTAGGCAGTCACTGTGATATGACTTTTGTCATTAAAGCTGACCCGACTCGCGCTGCACAGAAAATGGATCTTACGGCAACTCTTTTTGAGGAAAGAGAAATGAGTGAGCAATTTTTGGAAAAGATTGCCTCCTCAAGACTTAGGCCTGGGTTTACTTTTGAATATTTTGCAGTTTCAGGAAGTAATCAAATGGCGTGGGCTGCGGCTGACGCAGTTGCAAACAGACCAGGCACGGCATATAACCCACTAGTGATTTGGGGAGGTGTTGGGGTTGGCAAAACACATTTAATGCACGCGGTAGGCCACACTTTACTTTCAAAAGACTTAAGTTTAAAGATTCTCGCCTGTACCGCTGAAGACTTCACTAACGATATTGTCGAAGGCATTCGAAACAAATCTATGCAAAAAGTAAGAGAAAAATATAGAAAGCTTGATGCTCTCTTTATTGACGATATTCAATATATTGCAGGTAAAGATACCGCACAAGAGGAATTTTTTCACACATTTAACACCGTTACCTTAGCTGGCGGACAAATTATTTTGACAAGTGACCGTCCACCACATGAGATTGAAAAACTTGAAGATCGTTTAAAAAGCAGGTTTGAGGCAGGAATGATTGTTGATATTGCCCAACCTGACTTTGAGCTTCGTTGCGCGATTGTACAAATTAAGTCAGAGGAGAAAGGGCTACACCTAGCCTCTGACATGGTTCAGTTAATTGCAGGAAACGTTGAAACGGCTCGAAAGATTGAAGGGTTTCTTACCAGATTAGGTTCAGAAGTAAAGCTTAAAAACGCTCCAGTT
>CAYQUL010000045.1:0-6024 GCA_964420735.1 uncultured Gammaproteobacteria bacterium | reverse complement strand
AAGTCAGTCATCCAAAGAAGTGGGGGAGCAGTGGGACAAGAAATTAGTAAAAAACTTTATTCAACTGATGCTGTTATCGATGCTGTGTGTAAGCACTACAACATTAGTAAACGTTCACTACTTGGTGAAGGGCGAACGAAAATGATTGCACAACCTCGCCAAGTTTTAATGTATATCCTTCGCATTGAGATGGGGCTCCCATTTGAAGAGGTAGGAAGACTTCTTGGGGGGAGGGACCACACGACCATTATGCATGGCGTGGAAAAGATAACAGCACTTGCCTCAACAGATATCCACATTCGTGAGGATATCTCGGGGATAAAAGCCGGAGTGTAACGGGGACAAGTGGACGATAGGGTCGTATTTATCCACTTATCCACAAATCAAGCGATTCTTTCCACAATTTTGTCCACAACCGTGTAAACTCAAGCTGTTGATAACTTTGATGAGGCTACACACGGCACACAATCCACTTATCCACTCACACTACTACTGCTACTACTATTTTATATATATACAAAGGGACCCGGGACCACTTCCAAACAAACAGTGGATAACAAAAACAAACTAGCAAAGTGGCATCCAGAGGCTCTATACTCGAAAATATGAAATTCACTGTTCTTCGAAAAGACTTTGCAAAAGTAATTTCATTTGCAAGCCGATTTGTCTCACCAAGAGTCCAACTTCCAATTCTAGGGAACATTTTAGTAACAACAGACAAAACCAAATTGTTAATTCAAGCAACCAATCTTGAAATGTCGTTTTCAACAACCATTGGCGCGCAAATTGAGACTGAAGGCTCAATTGCCATTCCCGCACGAGTTTTGTCAGATCTGGCTTTACACATGAGCGGGGAGTCCCTTACAGCTGAAATTTTTAAAGAGTCACTAAAACTTACAGCTGAAGGTTTCTCTTCTCAAATTGCAGCGCTTAATTCTCGAGATTTTCCACCAGTGGCTTCTTCAATGACTGATGCAGTGCCACTCCCTGCGACATTTCTTTCAGCTGTTAATAATCTTCTTTTTGCAACCAGTACCGACGAAGCACGTCCTGTTTTAAAAGGAGTTCTCTTTTTGGTAACTGAAAGAGGTTTAACTTGTGTTTCATCAGATGGATTTCGATTAAGTAAATACGAATTAGAAGTCCCAGAAGACACGATTACGAAGCTTGGTGTTAATGACCGCTTTATCGTTCCAAAGGGGGCCTTAAGTGAATTTGTGAAGTTAGCGGGGGAGTCTGGTGCCGTTACTCTAGAGAAGAGATCTGCTGAAGGACAGGTATTAATGGGGACGGGGGACAGTATTATCGCTTCACGTATTATTGAAGGCCAATTTCCAGATTTTGCCCGAATTATTCCAAAAAACAGCAAAGTGACGGTAAGCATCTCAAGGGCAGACTTTCTTGAAAGTTTAAAAAGGGCTGCAATTTTTGCTCGAGACTCAGGGAATACTGTCTACCTGTCAGTCAACGCCGATGGCCTTGTCTTGTCTGCTGAAAGTCAGTTAGTAGGCAAGCAAGAGAGTGTCTTGTCGGCAAAAGTTGATGGAGGAGAAACACGAGTTGCTTTTAACTACAAATATATTGAGGATTTCTTAGTTTCAGGAACAAGTGAGTCAATTGTTATGAAAGTGACTGATGAGTCTTCAGCTGGTGTTTTTATAGATCCAGAAGATCCAGCTTTTCTTCATTTAATTATGCCAGTCAGGGCATAGTTACCATTTTTTGGTTTCAGGGTGTCTGTCCATTTACTAAAATGTACTTATAATGTATAATAGATAAGTTCTTTTAAACATACTGGAGGATTGTATGCCTACTAATTCACCTGAGGCGCCCCCCTTTGAGATCTCTATTCATCCGAATTCGCTTAATTTTGGTAAGGTCCGCAAAGGTGAGTCCGTTGTTGAGGAATTTGTTATTGAGCTTTTGTCTGGGGACATCTCGAAACTTCGGTTTCGGCTCGTGGTCCCTGCTTGGGCAAGGTATGACATTGTAAAGGACAACAATGGCGGTTTACCTGTAACGATTCAGGTATCCGTTGATACAGAGGAACTTGAAGGTGACTACTTTGGGAATGTAGCTTTTTCAATCGGAAAAGAAACCTTTAAGGTGCCTCTCTCACTCTCAGTTTACTCGGTTGTTTCTCAGCCTAATAAACTTGTTGTTCCACCACCGACTGTCACGCCAGAGCCGCCTGAGATTGTCATTAACATACCAGAGGCCCCACCGCCGACTGTCGTTGTCGACAATGTTGATATGTCTCGGTGGAGACGTAAGTGGGTGCCAGTTTTTGTCGCTATTGCCGTTGTTTATGTTCTCTTTGTTGCACTGACAGACAGACCGACACTTAGCCCTGAAAAGGATTTCTGTTCCCGGCCAGTGCTTACTGTAAGTGGTTTGCACGTTGTGGTGACAGACAATGGTCTGTTTATGTATGGTGAGCTCTCAGCCGTTGTTTTAATTAACAACGAGCGGTACGAAGTTGAAACCATACCAACGGACATTACCGTTCACGCGTTTGTTAAAAGCGTTGTGCTCGAATCCGTTTTGGTTAAAACAGGTAGCTCGAAAGGGCAGAGGTCTGACTGCCATATCCAGTTTTATCCGTAAACAACAAAACGCCATTATTAAAATGGCGTTTTTTTATTGTAAAAAAATTCGTAGAAGGAGCAAAACAGATGATTATTAACTTACAAATACTAGTTACTGTGTTGAGCAAAAACTTAATCCAAAAGTTCGTCCTCCGTACTCTGCGTTTACGTATGCCGGTGTTGAGATCTTCACATTTAATTTACAGGCAGTTTTTTCATCCGTTCCAGTTCTCTCAAGAAGTGCCCTTTCTGCCTGTGTGCGTCCTACTGCAAAGTCAGGGTTTAAAACTGTCACTAGAAATTGATCAAATTGTGAAAGATACATTATGTGAAAGCCAGTCTTATCTTCTAGCACCACATCTTTGTCTGGGGTAATTGTTGCTTTGTCTATCTTGTAGACATTCTTTATTTCAATACCTGATGACACAATCGTTTTTGATTCAGGTATAACGATTTCTTTTTTTACAAATGGAGTACCAATAGGAGCAGCAGTTCTGACTGGTTCTCCGTTATTACTCACTGTATTTACACTGACAGTGCTGTTTGGTGTACTTTTTTTTGTCAAAAGAATAACAGCAATTACTAAAATCCCAATAATTCCTATGATAATAACAATAATTCGTTTATTCATTTTGTCTATTGTATTCCACATGCGGCTGCAGCTGACCACGGACTCCAATTTGTTCCATTTTTTGAAAGGGTAACTGCATATCTAATATTTTCGTCTTGATTAAAGAAGCGGTTTGCGCACAAATCCCGCTCAACTATATTACCAAAACTACAGCTTGGGGGATTCCATGTATATGATGGGTTTGAAGCAGTGCAGTGCGCCAGAAGGTTAATTTGGAAAAGACCAATACTGTAGTCAACACTTCTTCCTGTCGTACAACCGTAATTGTGAGCTGCTGGGTTACTGGCACTTTCTCGATTACAAATTCTAGATGCCTTTTCAGCAGCGACTGCATTATTGCCAAAGAACGGCAGTAAGTATTCAATTGAGCAGTACCCACCACCGACGTCACAAGTTCCATTTCCCTGTGCGCCACCGCCCCCTGGTGTAAACGGTCCGTTATTTGCCCCAGGAGTAACACTGGCAATTCCTTTTGGTCGAAGGGCTACCTGTATTCCCTTTAAAAAATAATCATAAATACTACCTACGTATGGGAAAAATAGTTTTGCAGTTGACCCACTTCGTTGCTCAAACGGGTTGCCTGCAAGAGTTTTTTGCCCAACCAGAGTTCCACCTGTAATTGAACCACTTGAACTGTAGTTGGCATAGCTTTCACCTGGAATGTTTTTAATCTCCTCAAGTGGGGTGCCAGGACCAATTCTTGGAAAAATTCGTTTAAAGATTGAGAAGTTACCTGCCACAAGTTTGTCCCAAGCGGCATATGCGTTAGGGGTGTCAACTTGAACGCCAAGTCCGACATTAATTTCTCTCAAACAATTCTCTACGGTTGGTGTTGCCTCAGCGATACAAACTGCTTGACTTGCGTTGTTTGTTCGAACCATACAGGCGTCGTAAATTGCTTGGTCCATCGGTCCTGGTGGAGCAAAGTCACAAACCAGCGTTGCTTTATAGTTAAGAGTTCCTTTTATTGGCTCAGTTGCCGGTCCTCCGGGTCGCACCAGCTCTCCATATAGTTTGTCCCCTGCGTTTGATCTTGTTTCAAGTATTTCACAGTATGGAGTGTTATTCAGTTCTTGAAGTTTCCCATCAGGTGCATTTCCATCGTCTACCCTAAACTTTGAATTAAACCCTTGTCCTTGGCTAGCTACAAATGAACCTGATACAAATGTGCGTTGCAGAAGGTCAGCAAGTTGTGGGTCTTCTTCCATATGTGCAAAATACAAGGTTGATGTGTCTTTACTTAAGGTTACTGCAACGTCCGTTACCCCCTCAGACGTGGTTTTTGTTCCTGCATAGAATGTACCTGGCAAGTCTTCAGTGCTTGAGAAGGGAATATAAGGGTGTGACATCGAATTGGTGTTAATGTCTCGCAACCGGTTTACCGGACTTGATGTTTCAGAGTAGCAAGCTTGTGGGTTTTCTGTGTTTCCACAGGAAACAATTTGGTTGTGTCGCTCAGTCCCAATCGAATCTTTTTCTTTATTGCGTTCATTTTGTTGCAAGACCTGAGGCAGTAGTTTTTTCAGTGGACCTGAAAAATTAACGAGATTGTCGTTAATTGCTGGTGCAAAAAGATATGGTTCTTCTGCTCGCTGTGGAACTCCGTTTAAGTACCAACTGACATATTCATTCATCCGTTGTTTAAAGGTTAAGTTTTCCTGCGATGAAGTTGAATTTTTAACAAGCTCTGTGTTTCCCATGATGGGAAAGTCAGATGCCGCAAGGCCAAAGGAGAGGGAGTTGTCGCTTGTTATGTTATATGTACACGTTTGTCCTTGGGCTACTGTAGTGGAAGGCACACAGTTACCTTCATCAGGAGAGAGACTGATTGTTTGGGAGACAACTAAATCATTGCCACAAAGTCTAACCACAGGAGGGTCCCGTCGACAGGGGTTAGTTGGGTATGGTCTTAGTGAATGAAATTCTGGGTCAAGCGTATCACTGCATGGCACCTCTCTTAGATCAAATTTCTTCTCAACCTTACAACGTGGCGCAGCCCAGTGTTCAGTTGCCGGCTCGTTTGGACCAGCTATAACATACACCGGTTGTGTAAGTCTTCCATTTAAGTCTCGCAAAAATGCGGCGTACACATTTGGGTCTGAAAAGCCGCAGGTGTCACCAACACAGGCGCGAAGGACTGTTTGCATTCCGTTGGCGTACCCAGCGTTTACTGAGTCAACTGACGCTTGAAGGTCTTCAGGTCCATAAATTATTTCAACTGTCCAGCCAAGGTCTGCCCCAACCCCTGCAACTTGCTCTTGGAAGTTTCCTGCACGAATGGCAAGCGCTGAGTTTACCCCACCATCCTTTGATGCGCTTGAGACGATCAATTTCAGTTCATCGTTTGAAAGTAAGTGACCAACAAATTGAGGGTTTCCCCCGAGCGCGTTAAAGTAGTTAATTCCGGCAATTCGATCGTCCCCTGCAGCCTTTTTAAATTCAAGCTTCATATTGTCAATTATTCTTCCACGGTTTCTCTCTCCCAGCCCACGGCCATCTCCAAAAGTATCAAAATCTCCAAATTCTGTAAAAATAACTTTCTTCCCTGTCGCACTTGCCGTTTCACCAAGCCAATTTGTTTGTGTCGTCACCCATTGGTAGGCTGTAACCCCGTTTAGTGTGTAGGTGTTTCCTGCAAACCCCCAGATTCCTTTAAAAACTTCTATTCCGGCTCCACCACCGGGGGCAGGGCTGGTTTTCATAACCTGGTAAATCTCATATTCATAAGGACTGGTCATATTGAAAGCTGGTGACAGTAGTCGAATATTTTCAAGTCCTCTGGTTCCTTCCTCAACTGCCGCCAAG
>CAYQUL010000044.1:0-7662 GCA_964420735.1 uncultured Gammaproteobacteria bacterium | reverse complement strand
GTTCCTTTTTTGGTTACACAACCAGCGATACTGGTTGATTCACCTTCAATAAATTTTGCTATCGTTATGTTTTGAATCGGAATCTTTCGCTTCTCAGCAAGCTTACCATTCAGCTTCTCCATAAATGCATCAAACTCAACGCGGTTTGAAATAAAAGCAGTGC
This sequence comes from uncultured Gammaproteobacteria bacterium, assembly GCA_964420735.1. Taxonomy (GTDB): domain Bacteria; phylum Patescibacteriota; class Microgenomatia; order UBA8517; family UBA8517; genus CAYQUL01. The sequence goes on along the minus strand of CAYQUL010000044.1, from coordinate 7,499 downwards.
CCGTTCCACCACCAGCTGTCATTTCTGCTATCTGAAAAACGAGTGGCTTTATTTGGTTTCCGTAGTATTGACTCTGAAGGCGTAAAACTAAGTCATAGTTTAAATCGGCTGGTGCATAGATGTCACCAGGAATTGGGCTAATTCCAGCTTCAACTAGCGCTTTTCTAAAAAAGGCTTTGTTCTCAAATTTGTCTTTGACTGTGGTACGGTTGCCTATGATGTTCCACCCCATTTGGTCAGCTAATTCCTCCACTCCAATGGTTGACTTGTATACTAAAAGGTCTCGTATGTTGTTGTCTTTCAAGTATTTTTGTACCGAAGGAAGGTTAAGTATCTCCATGGCATTCGTGCGTTCTATTTTGGTTTCAGGCTCTTCGTGCTCCACGGCATACACCTTCATATCTTTGGCAATATACGCTGTTTCACCTCTCCACTTGAAGCAGATTACTGAGTAGTCTTGCAAAAAGGCATCTGCAACCACGCGAGAGAAAGCATTAGGTGCAATACCTGCAATCGGTGGTGTTATAAGTGTGGTTTGTTTTACCATTTTTGTGCTTGTTTTTTTTGTTGGGCGTCAATCACTGGATCGACTAAAAATCCCTGTAAATCGGTGCGTCCGATGATTACCTTGTACACCATTTTACTCCGATCAGAGATGCTCATTACAGTCTTAATTTTGCGTCCTGCAACCCAGATGGTTGCTGCGATCACTGGGCGATCTTCTTCACCCAAAGACGAACGTTTTGTTAAATGCCAAAGGATATTCTTCTTGTGATATATTCCCAATTTTCTGGCAAATTTAGCGTCAATTGAGCTACTCCAGGCACCAGTGTCAACTTTGGCAACACTTTTAACTCTCTTGCCTTCTTTGTTTAGTATCGAAATAGTTTCAGCTGCCTTAATTGTCTTAACTCCCTCACTTGCCTTAAGTCGATCTAAAAACCGCTCTGAGAACAATGCCTGTGCTATCTTTACACCCTGCTCAGCACTATTTACCTCAAGCTCGTCAACTCGCTCAAGTCTCTTTTTTAGCCCTGCCATATTGGCAAGCTGAATTTGTAGTCCAGGTTGGCTATTTACCTCAAGAACCATCGGTCCTCGTGAAGGGTGCAAAACAATATCTACCCCCATATACCCAAGTCCAGGAATATCTCGACAGGTGGCCGCGGTTAAAAGAATCTTTTTCCACTCAGGAACCTTAATTCCAGTAAGCTTTAAAGTGCTATCTGGCTTGTACTTAAGCGTGCTTCCGTGCCAGATGGCACGAGTCGTAATTCCTGTGGCGATATCAATCCCAACCCCAATGGCACCTTGATGAAGGTTTGCTCGCCCTCCACTTTCGGGTGTCGGTAGTCGAAGCATCGCCATAACTGGTACATAATTAAAGACAATAATACGAATGTCAGGTGTTCCCCGATATGCAAACTTTATAAATGCTTTATGCCGGCCAACATATTCTTGAATAAAAGCGCTATCTGGAACATTGCCGATGCTGTAGGCACCTTCTAAAATATCTAAAATGTGGAGCTTTAAGTCGTCCGCTGTCACTACATCTCGCTGAGTTGTAATCCAGGCAGGCGTATCACTGTTTGCCACCTTTTTTCTCTTTTTAACCACAATAATCCCGTCACCACCTAAGCCCTTACTTGGCTTTAATGCAAAGTTGTCAGGCAATGTATTCCAGTCAAAAGACATAATGTCTTGTGGCATAAAGAATTTCTTGTAAATCTTTGGTGTGGGGACATCTAGTCGCTTAAGTGCACGGCTTGTCATAATTTTTGAAGCAGCAACATGACGTCCTTTATAGCTATTGGCCTCATATGAAAAAAGCTGCGCGCGAGAATTAAGTCCTAAGATGTGTGAGATTTTCATGGATTTTGTGTTGTAAGCGGACTAACTTAGTTTTTAATCAATTTTCTGAATCGGTAGTATTCCATAAAACGAAGGCCTGAGAATTTACCAATCACAAAGTCAAAGACAATAATTCCAAGGAGTGTTAGTTCTGGGTTTAGTAGTACAAAGCGCTGCAATGAGTTTAGTGTTAGAAAGATATACGAAACAAGGGCTAAAACCAAGGTTTCACTGGTTAAGTTAAAGGCTGCTCTAAAGCTTTTCCCAAGTTGCACGCGACTAAAGTCTTCTGATAAAAGGACTAATATAAGGACCGGGAAAATTGAAACATTTGTTATTCCATAAACGGGAAAAATGGCCGCACCTATGTAGAGAACCATCAACACAGCAAAGACAACTAAAACTAATATTAAGGCCATACGAGGCATATAGTGCAAACGCAGTTTAAGTTTTCGTAAGCCTATTCTACTTAAGGTTGATGACAAAACGATAATTAAAAAGAGCCCTAGTCCAACAACTGGTCCTGTGGCCAAAAACACAATAGCCAGCGCCGCCGGAAGAAAGATACCAAAACCTCGTAACCCAATGACATGCCTTGCCGCTGCAATTAGAGCAGCAACGAAGGGAAGCATTAAGAGCAAGGTCAAGGTGTTAGCTGGTACACCTGCGTTAACGGTAGCTCGAATCATATGTTTCACAGGATTAGTTAAAAACACGCCTGGATTTTGATCAGCGAGCAGCTTTTCAAGATTACCAATCACTTTTTCGTTTTGCTGGGTAACGTCGATGCGAGGCTCAGGGGTTGTTGTTTGAACTGGTGTAGCTGAGGGTGTTGCTGTTGCCGAAACACTTGCCTCCGGTGTTTTAACAGTCTTTTTGAGGTTTGTAGATGGCAACGTTGCTGCAAATATAGGATTTACAGACAAGGCGAGAAGAATAGTTACTACTGCGGCCGAAAATAGGTGTTTCATAGTTGTATTTTAGCTTCAAAAACCAAATGACCGCGTATTATACAACAAACCCGACAAAAATTAAAATTATGAGTTATCTGTCATACCTAAAGTCCACAAAACCGCTTCTTTTTTGTATCGCCTGTCACCTCGCGAATTAATGCGAATTGGAACAAGTTTGCCACGTTTACCCCAGCGTTTGATGGTTAAGGGGGAAACTCGAAGTACTTCTGCTACCTCACGAACTGTAAGCAAGTCAGGGAGATTCTTTAAGTTCATTTTTGGTTTTTCGGTTGCTGCCATATGAGAGTATGAGTTACTGTGACAATATCAAACAATATCAGGTGAGTCAAATTGAAAACAAAGAAAGATTATGCAATACGATCTTTAATAGCTGAATAGTACTTCTCTAAGTAGTCCTCTGCCTTGGCCCAATGCTCGTCACTTTCAATTCCCTTAGCTAGTCTTCGCTCAACAACGGCAAGGCTCATTAAGTGCCCCGCCTTTGCAGCCTGCAAATCAGAGATTCGATACACCTCAGAGACTAATCGTCTACTTGCTGTATCAAGCTCACCGATGGTTACCGTTTCCGGGTTTTGCGCTTTTTGCCAGAGATCAACCTGGAGTTCCGCTGCAAGTGAAGGTTCAAACGCAAGCTTTACTTCTTCTCGAACAATCGTATAAAACTTACGAAGCTTATCGACAGCTAGCTTCCATTTTTGCTCTTCTCCGTCAACAAAAGCCTCAACCATAAGTTTTGCACCATCTTTTGCAAGTGAGCTTGATAGTCCCCACTGCTCACGTAAGTGCTGCACTGCATAGTCTCTAAATTTCATACCTGAAGGAATGTGAGCCAATCGCCACCAAGATACTTCAAGAGAGGCTGTTAGCTTTGGCTTAAATTGGAAGTGAGACAAATTGTCGTTTCCCCCAAATCTTCGCCTGCGGCGACTGTAGTCTAAAATCGCGTTGTATAACTTGTCAGGTGTGAAGTCAGGAAAGTGACCCTCTTCCCAATACATCTCAGCATATTCCATTTGCCACAACAATAATCCACTCGTTCGCTGTTCGCCGCTACTTCTTATTAATAAATCAACATACGGGAATGGTTGATTTTTTGTATCAAGATATGACTCAACCAACGACTTATCGATTTTGTCCGCACTTACCCCATCAGTCACCATTTTTCGCATTGCTCGCAAAAGCTCATCATGACCACCGTAGTCAATTGCAAGATTAACAATGTACTGTGTGTTGTGAGCTGTTTTTTTCTCAGCTTCAGTAATCTTTCGCAAGAGAAACCCAGGAATACGGTCTTTTCTGCCTAGGTGTATTAAACGTACATTATCCCTTATTGATTCATTTAAATAATCATCAATCAGTTTTACATACAATTTCATCAAGTACCCCACCTCAGAAGGGCTGCGATCCCAGTTTTCAGATGAAAATCCCCAAAGTGTTACAGTATGAATTCCCATTTCTCTAGCTGAACGAGCAAGCTCAACAGCGCGCTCAAAGCCTGCCTTGTGACCTTTAAGGGTGTGCACCCCACGAGCACGAGCCCAACGTCGATTTCCATCAGGAATTAATGCGACATGGTTTGGGACATGGGTGTCAGGAGGAAGCTGAAGCACGTTTTTTGTGGTCATAAACTAGTGGAATTATACCATTTATTAGCAAAATCAACATCAGAAACGAGTAGATATATCAATCTATGTATATCTACTTCTTAATATCACTAAACACATATTTATACATCACTTTTGCCTTGTCATTTTGTCTCTTATAACTAAGAGCGGAAAGACAAATACTGCAGTGAGTATTCTTGGCAAACGAGAAGGCTCGTAAAACAGCCTCCAAGCCCATTCTAGTGACAAAAAGGTAAACAGGTGCGGTGGAACCTTTTTCGTGTCTACAAAACTATCAAAGGAACCACCGACTGACATTAGTAATGGCACAGGAAGATTTCTGTGTGCTTGTATCCACTTCTCTTGTTTTGGTGCACCAAAAGCCACAAAAACAATATGTGGACGTGTCTTGCGTATTTGGGCAATTGCTGTGTCGTGGGTCTTCCGATCTAAAGACGTGACGGGTTCAGCACCATTATTTAGTTTTCCTCCAGTACTAGACTTAAAAACGATAAATGGAAAGTCCTCTGCGACTTTTTTAGTTAATAGCTCAAGCGTCTCGGGAGACGAGCCAAGAAAATACACTTTAAGCTTTTGTGTGTTTGCAACGTCAAGAAGTCGCACAAAGAGCTCTCTTCCTTTAATGATGTTAATGGGAAGAAAAAGTCGAAGACCAACACCATCTGGAATTCGCACGTCTGCTGATGCAAGTGCGGTATGCAAGTCATGATCATGTGTTGCAGCAACAAGAATTTCTGGATTTGGGGTAACTACCGAAAGTTTACGGCCAGTTTGAATAGCATTTAGTAAATAAAAAATCAGTGTATCAATTTGAGTGCTAACGAAATTTATTCCAAAAATAGAACCTACTTCACGGAGTTTTTGATTTTTATTAGCCTTAACAGTGTTTTTCATATCAAATCAAGGTAACTAAAAACATGACTGACGCCAGACACCCACTAACTACAAGATGGTTCATTTTTACTTCTTTCCCCACTTATATTCAAATCGTAGAAATTTTAACCTCATTTACCAGCCTCACTTTTTTAAAGTTAGCCTCAAACCATCCACAATTCCATCACCACTAAGTGGCAATTACTACAAGTTATTTTTTTGTAGTGATTGATCTTTTCCATAGCTCAATATTTTCAAGCACAACCCCAGTGCCTCTGACCACACAGTAAAGAGCGTCATCAGCAACATGGCTTGGCACCCCTGTCTCCTCTGAAACCAATACATCAAAATTACGTAACAATGATGTTCCCCCGCTCATTACAATGCCTTTATCGATAATATCTGAGGCAAGCTCTGGTGGCGTATCCTCAAGCACTGACTTAACAGCACCGATGATCAATAACAACGCCGGACGCATGGCCTCTGAAATCTCAGTTGAACTAATCATAACACTTCTAGGCAGTCCAAAAACCAAGTCACGCCCTGATATTTCCATTTTCTCCTCTTCGCGAAGAATTGTTGCCGAACCTATTTGTATTTTAATTTCTTCTGCTGTCTGGTCACCAATAATTAAGTTGTGCTTTTTCTTAATATAGACTTGAATTGCCTCATCGATTTTGTTGCCTGCAACACGAACGCTTCGATGAACAACAACACCACCTAAAGCAATAACAGCTGCCTCGGCAGTGCCTCCACCAATGTCTAAAATCATGTGACCACTTGGGGCTGAAACTGGAATATTGGCACCAATTGCGGCTGCAAGTGGCTCATCTATTAAAAATGCCCTTCCTGCCCCAGCTTCAAGAGCAGCATCTAGGGCCGCACGGCGTTCAACTTGTGTACACCCTGCAGGGACACAAATCATGACATCTGGCCGAAAGAACTGGAATCTACCGCTCACCTTCTGAATAAAATACTTAAGCATTGCACGGGTTACCTGGTAATCAGCTATAACACCATCTCTCATGGGGCGAGAGGCAATTAAGGCATCAGGAGTTCGACCAAGCATCTGTTTTGCTTCCTCACCCACGGCAATAACAGCATTGTCATCTGCAGCAATGGCTACAACAGTCGGCTCGTTTGCGATGATTCCCTGGCCTGGAACCCACAAAAGTGTATTAGCCGTACCCAAATCGATAGCAAGTTTTTTTCTCATGTGTATAATCTTTTTTTAGGCAAGAAGCCCTTTATTTATTAATCTCCTGGAGATCTATTTCGACCCATTATAGTATAATACCTGCATATGACAAAGATACGTATACTTGTAATGCTACTTACCTTTCTTGTAGTTGCAGTTCTCGGTGGCGTGGCAATTTTTTACGCTCGAGGCTTTCGACTAGAGAAGGAAGCTCAAAACATCACCATCTCCCCTAAGGGACTTTTGGTTGTTAATTCTGAGCCTACGGGAGCCCAAGTCTTTATTGACGACAAGCTAACAAGCGCAACAAACAGCACCCTAACCGTGACCCCCGGTGAACACACTATTATAGTGAAGAAAGAAGGGTATCTAGATTGGAAAAAGGTATCCGTTGTAGGAAACGACGCAGTAAGCGTAGTTAATGCCTTCTTGCTTCCTGCTGCCCCGTCTCTTACCGCCTTTACAACCTCAGGGGCTATTACCCCTTCAGTCAACGAAGACCAGACAAAAATAATCTATATCGTGCCTACAAGAGAATCTAGTTTAACTGACACAAAAGCAGGTATGTGGCTGGCTGAAACAACAAACCTACCACTTGGCTTTAGTCGTGACCCACGACAAGTCACAGACCTTACACCAACAGATGCACAAATTGAGTGGTCACCAGACAGTAGAGAGATTCTACTTACAACAAAGACTGTCACCTATCGATTGAACTTAGACCAGTTCACGCCAGGCAAACAAGCAACCGTTGTCACAAATACTCGCGACACCATTCGAACAGAATGGAAAACAAAGAGAAATGAAAAACTAACCGCCAAACTTTCTGCCCTTCCTACAGAGATTAAAGATATTTTCTTGAAAGTGAAAAATGTCACCTTCTCACCTGACGAGAATCGAATACTTTATGTGGCCTCAGGTAGTGCGACAATTCCAGAAGGCCTAGTCAATGCTCTTCCTGGGTCCTCAACACAGCAT
>CAYQUL010000043.1:0-7686 GCA_964420735.1 uncultured Gammaproteobacteria bacterium | reverse complement strand
TTTGCCACACCTGACCTGGCTTATGCCACTATGTTTTTAGTACCAACAGACGACTCATGGACATTAATCGGGGTGCACAACAACTTGTACTATATGGCGATCTCTGACAGAGATACTTTTCAAGAACTTGATAAAGGAGGTGCAATCTACAGTCTACCTGTTGACAATTTTTATTGTGATTTGGCAAAAGCTGGGCGAGAGAAAGAATGGGTTTGTAAAGCCTCAGTTGTTCCCCTTAACAAAACCACAGTTACCTCAGCGCTTTTTGCGATGATGGAACACGGTGTGCAGGTTTACTTTGTTTCAAAAACAGTTTTTAAAAAGATGTATGATCAACCACAAATGACACATACACTGCTTCACAGTCAAAAATCAGAGAACGAAATTCGTGGGGTTAACTTTATTCCTTTCTCATGAAGAAAATCTTTGCAGATCCAATACTTCAGAAAGTTGCAGTGGAATTTTCTGTACTTGCCCCTGTCGTTTTAACAGAAAACCTTTTTGTTGATATTGTTTCATCAATTGTAAGTCAACAATTGTCAGTTAAAGCCGCTGACACAATTTGGAAACGATTTGAACTTTTGTTTCCTCACAAGAAAGTAACAGAAGTGGCCTTAGTTGGCTTGAGCGATCAGACCATCCGTGATGTCGGTTGCTCTTTTCCCAAAATAAAATATATGAAAGGGCTTGCACAGATGATTATTGATAACGAGCTGGACCTTGCAGGACTTGTTCATATGAGTGACGAAGAAGTCATTTCTGAACTGACAAAAGTGAAGGGAATAGGTCGCTGGACGGCCGAGATGATTCTTATTTTTTCACTTGCTCGACAAGATGTTTTTTCAATCGGAGATTTGGGTTTAAGAAACGCGATTTCAAACCTTTACGGTGTTGACCGAGATGATCTGTCCGCAATCACAAAACTTTCTGAAGCCTGGTCACCGAACCGTAGTCTTGCCTGTCGATATTTGTGGAAGAGTTTAGATAACAAAAAAGTTACAAGCGCTTAAGTGTTGCTATATAAAAGCCTTCAAACAACTCAGTTGGGGTAATGCGCTTTGTCTTGGAAACGTCATGAGCGTATGTTTTTTCCTCCCACTCAGTTATGGCCGGACTTGTTTCAATTCCTTGAGGTATGTTTGTCTCAACTACTTCGACTAAATCCCTGTGTTTTTGTAAAATCCAATCGATGACACCTTCGTTTTCCTCAGGCGACAAGGTGCAGGTTGAGTAACAAATTATGCCCCCGGGTTTTGTTGCTGAAATTGATGAGTGAAGGATCTGTTTTTGGTAAGCCGAAAGCTTCTGAATTTTTTTGAGTGACCAGTCTTTATATGTTTTAGGGCTTGAAGACAAGAATCGCCCTTCAAGGCTACATGGAACATCAACGAGTGTATGGTCAAAGGTATTAGGAAACTTTCTCCAAAGCTCTTGGGCCGGAACATGGAATGTTTGAATGTTTGTCGCCCCAAGTGTCCGAATATTTGCTGTGAGTTTATAGAGTCGCACACGGCTCATGTCGTTTGCGATAATTGAGCCACGATTATTCATGAGGGCAGACATTTGTGTAGTTTTGCTTCCCGGCGCGGCACAGGCGTCAAGTACAGTGTCGCCAGAGGCGGGAGCTAGGGCAAGAGCCGGAATCATGCTTGAAAGCCCTTGTATATAGATCTCTCCGTTAGTGTAGGCCTCAGTCTCTGTAAGGTCTCTTTGGGACCGATTTGTCAAAACGTATGCGTTGCTAATTACTGATGCAATAAAGGTGAACCCAGACTTGGAGAGATTGGCTTCAAGTGTCTTAGCATCGGTCTTTAAGGTGTTTACTCTAAAGGTTGTTGGCTTCTGTGAATTGAAAGTCTGACGAACAGTTTCATACTCCTTGGGGTAGAGTGTCTTTAGCCTTTTTTCAAAGTCTACGGGTAAGCTATTTTGTTGCATAAAAGGATTATAACAGCCTACAATCGTTACATGACTGGTCGCACTCATGATTTGTTTGGTTTTGCCTCACTTTTAACAGCGGCAACCCTTTTTCCCGTAACCAATATTACGCTTCCCACCTTAATTACCTCAGTTGTAGGTAATGTAGTTGGGTCTTTAATTCCAGATATGGATCAGGCAACAAACCGGCTGTGGGACCTTCTTCCTGGTGGCAACTGGGTGGGAAAGATTTTCAGACACCTTTTTCTTGGGCACCGGACGATTTCTCACTCACTGTTAGGAGCATTTTTACTTTATAAATTACTCGATTTTGGCCTGCCACGCGTTTTTAACCCAACGACCGTTGATGTGTTCACCTTACAAATGTCTATTATGATTGGTTTTGTCTCACACTTAATAGCAGATAGCCTGACCAAAGATGGGATTCCGTTGTTTTTCCCGTTCTCAATTAAAATTGGGTTTCCACCCGTAAAGTTTATGCGAGTAACGACAGGAAGCTTTGTTGAAAACTGGATAGTGCTTCCTGCAATTGTTGGTTACATCTTGTGGATTGTTCAGCAAAACCAGTCAGTGTTTATCACCCTTTTTAGAAATATCACTGCCTGATCATTGCGTGCTATGATGAGCGTGGATGGAATACATTCGTTGGCATTATTCATACGCAGTTACGTTCTACCTTGCTCGACTTGCCTCGACCCTTTCTGCTGTCTCTCACCAGTTCTCCTTAAGTCTTCTTCTCCCAACGCTTTTTGCTCCTTGGAAGAGATTAATTGTCGTTACTAAGCGCAAAGGGTTTAATCCTGCTGTTTCTTTTCAAGAAGTAAGCTTTAATCTGATTAGTCGAGGTATTGGTGCCGTGGTTCGCCTGCTACTTTTTGTGACAGGGTGCGTTGCCCTTCTTATAGTCTTTGTCTCCGGTGCAGTTGGATTTGTTTTTTGGATTTTTGTTCCGTTTGTGTCAATTCCGCTTTATCAGGTTTATTTGCGCCAACCTGCGTTTGTGATGAAAGAGCTTACAAAAAAAGGAAATGGGAAACTGTTGCGAAGTGTTTTTTTTGAGTCAGATCCTGGAAAGTTTTTGTTGACGCATGTTGGCACAGTTTCTGATGCATTTCCTGAGGAGCTTGTGACTTTTGAAGCAAACGCCCAAACATTCACTGAGTTACTCCAAGTAATACTTAAGAATAACCATATCGATGAGAATGTATTGCGCCAGATTGGCGTTACTCAGGATGACCTTGTTGCCGGTGCTTCTTGGTGGGATGAACGGAGGAGAAACAAAACAGCATTAACGCCAACTCGAGCGCTTGGAGCTGGTATTGGTCGTTCTCTTATTGCAGGCTACACCCCAACGCTTGACCAATATTCCACTGATATGGGTGAAACAAGTTTTGCCCACCACTTAATTGGACGAGAAGCTGATGTCTCTCAAATGACTCGTTCCCTTGCTGTAGGCAATGGTGTGGTGCTGACTGGTGCACCAGGAGTTGGTAAAAAGACCGTTGTTTACGAATTTGCCAGACGTGCTCACGATGGGCTCTTGGGGTCTGCCATGTCGTACAAGCGTATTCTAGATTTTGACTATAACGCAGCAATTTCGCAGACACACGATGTTTCTCAAAAGAAAGAAATTCTGTCCACTATTTTTTCTGAAGCAGAGCAGGCGGGCAACGTTATCTTAATGGTTCGTGATATACAACGACTCACAAACTCGCTTGCCGAGGGAATTGATATAACTGACGTTTTAAGTACCCACCTTGAAAACAGGAAACTGCTTTTGGTTGCTGTGGTTGATCGTGAAGATTATGATCGGTTTTTATCACGAAATGAACGCTTAAAGAAGTTTCTTGAAGTTATAACAATTTCTGAAATGAGTAAGGAAGACGCTTTCCCTATCCTTCTGTCACATGCCCGCGCGGAAGAAAAAAGAACTGGAAACATCACAACAGTTCCAGTTCTAAGAAAAATTATGCAGGGAAGTGATGAGTATCTTACGACAACGCCTTTTCCAGAGAAGGCGCTTGAGCTTTTTGATTCAGTAGTAACTTTCCACGCAGAACAAGGTGGAAGTAAAGCAATTACTGAAGAAGAGGTACAGATAGTGTTGTCAGAAAAAACAGGGATTTCACTTTCAAGTATGGGAGAAGTTGAGAAAGTGAAACTGTCGGACTTAGAAAACCTTATGCATGAGGAACTTGTGGGTCAGAGGTATCCCATTAGTTTAATTGCTAAGGCAATCAGAGCAAAAACAGCAGGAGTTATTAACAACACTCGTCCAATAGGCTCCTTCCTGTTTCTTGGTCCAACCGGAGTTGGTAAAACTGAAACAGCCAAAGTGCTTGCCCGGGTCTATTTCGGCGAGAGTCGCGTGATGCGGTTTGATATGGCAGAATATTCTGGTTTCGAAGGACTTGAACGATTAATTGGAAACGCTTCAACAAACACACCTGGAACACTTACTTCTGCTCTTCAAAAACAACCAGCGGGGCTTTTGCTTTTAGATGAAATCGAAAAAGCAACCCCTGCAATCTTTAATCTCTTTTTGTCACTTCTAGATGAAGGGCACATAACAGATGCTTTCGGCAAAACGATTTCAGCGAGACACACCTTTGTTGTTGCTACAAGTAACGCCGGTAGTGAATATATTAGAAGCTTAGTTGGTCAGTCAGTTGAAGGTGAGGAAATGCAGAAGAAGGTACTAAATCACGTGTTAGAAGCACACCTTTTTTCTCCAGAATTTTTGAATCGTTTTGATGGTGTTGTTGTCTACCAGCCACTCACGGAAGAGGAGCTAATGGGTGTTGCACATTTAATGCTTTCAGGTGTTGCAACACAAATGAAAGAGAAAGGAATTAATCTTTCATTTGAAGAAGAGGTATACGTCAAGGTTGCCCACGATGGGTATGACCCAGCCTTAGGTGCGCGACCTATGAGAAGAACTATTGAGCTTTCAATTGGAGACCTCTTGGCACAATCCCTTCTTAAAGGAGAAATTAAGCCAGGAGACACAATTCTTTTATCGGTTGACCCGTCCACTGGAAATTTTGTTTTGAAACAGAACTAACATGCGCACCCCACTTTCACATGTGATTGATCATATCCGCGTTTACGGAAAGACGCACACCGCGCTTTATTCAGTTGCTATTACCTTTTTCTTTTTCCGTATCTTTGATGGAATCTTAAACTATGCAGTTCCACTTCTTGTAACGGAGCAAGGGTATTCAAAAACAGAAATGGGTTTTGTGGTAGGTAGCTCTTCCTTAGCTGGTGCAATCTTTGATGTTCTTCTAGCAAAGATTTTTAAAAAAACAAGTTATCGGAAGTTATTTTTGTTTGTTTTTGTTGCAGCTAGTGCCTATATCTTTTTGCTCTTTAATGCGACACATCTCTCAATCTTTATCTTGGCCATGGCCATGTGGGGACTATATTTTGACTTGATGAATTTTGGTACGTTTAACTTCATCGCAACAACAACAAAAGAAACGGAGCATACATCAAGTTTTGGGGTGATCAGTGTATTTGTTAATTTAGGATATCTTCTCGCACCAATTATTTCTGGGATGGTGATTTTAGATAGAGTGGGAGATAAAACATTTATTTTGGCACTGATGTTTTTGGCTATGAGTTTTGTGTGTTTCTTAACCATTCCAAAGATAAAGCCAAAAGCTACTATTATTGTCAAAAAGAAAAGTATTCTTTCAGAACTCAAGTCTTGGGGGTCGTTGTCTACCTATTTAACTCCCGTCCTTATCATGACGTTTACTTTAAACATGACGGACGCCTTTTTTTGGACAATTGGTCCAATTATTTCAGAGAGTATTAGTAATATTCACCCCTTTGGTGGTTTCTTCCTTACACTTTATTCACTTCCAGCTTTACTTGTCGGTTGGTTTGTAGGAAGAATTACTAATCGATATGGAAAAAAGAAGACGGCAGTCATTGCAATTTTTGCTGGGAGTGCAGTGCTTAGCACCGTTTCATTTGTTGGCCTGTCACCAATCTTGCTAGTAATTGTTTTTGTCTCTTCCTTGTTGTCATCAATTGCGTGGCCAGCCCTTAATGGGGCCTATGCAGACTATATTGCAGAGGCACCTCGTCATGAGCCTGAAATAGAAGGTGTCTCTGATTTTACATATAACGCGGCCTATGTAGTCGGTCCAATTCTGGCTGGTTTCCTCTCTGACCAGATTGGAGACATTAATACTATTGCATTCACTGGAGTTTTTGGAATGGTTGCAGCACTTGTCTTATTTAAAATAACTCCAAAACACATTCATGTTCCAAAAAACGTCATATAGAGCACTCTTGTGATATATTTCTCCCATGGCAAATAGTACCCAATTTTCATTTGAAGTAACTAAAAAAGATAAAAAAACCCATGCCAGGCTTGGGAAAATTAGTACTCCCCATGGGGAAATTATGACCCCGGCCTTTACTCCTGTAGGAACTAAGGCAACCGTTAAGTCTTTGACAGTTGATGAGTTAAAAGCTGCTGGTTCCCAAGCAGTTTTGGCAAATACATACCACTTAGCGCTTGCTCCAGGAGAAAAAATTATTAACTCTTTCGGCGGCTTTGGCCCGTTCATGGGGTGGAGTGGACCAACGCTTACAGACAGTGGTGGATACCAGGTTTCATTTTTATGGGAGCCAGATGCTGCTGTTAAGCGCTCTAATTCTGTCAAAATTACTGAAGAGGGCGCGACTTTTAAGTCACATATTGATGGAAGATTAATGATGTTAACTCCCGAGCGATCAATGGAAATTCAATCAATGTTAAATGCAGATATTATTATGGCTTTTGATCAGCCTCTAGGACCGCTTGTTTCGCCTCGTAAACAGCAAGAAGCTTTTGATCGAACTAAGCGTTGGGAGGAGCGATCATTTGTTCACTGGCAAAAGCTTCAAGGAAAACGAGACGTTTTTCAAGCTCTTTATGGTGTGATTCAAGGAGAAACAGACGAGAAATTAAGACGAGAATCATTAACCTTTCTGTTAGGGTTTGATTTTCCAGGCCTGGCAATGGGAGGCGCATCAATTGGATCAGATCCAGGTATTACGTCTGAGGCTCTTGACACCGTTGTTGACTTAATTCCAGATGACAAACCGTTTCACGCACTAGGTCTCGGAGGTGGCCCTGAGGGAATTTTTGCAGCAGTTGAAAGGAATGTTGACACCTTTGACAACACTTCAGTTACCAGAATGGCACGAACGGGACAACTGTTTTTCTTTCCAGAAGATGGTGGAAACACTAAAAATAAGTTTCGTTTTGATATAACAAAAAGTATTTATACTACAAGTCATGAACCAATATCTAGTGTCTGTGTCTGCTATACCTGTACGAATTTTTCGAGAGCTTATATTCGTCACCTTATTACACAAAAAGAAATCTTAGGTTCGCGACTTGCATCAATTCATAACATCTCATTTATAAATAACTTAATGACATCTATTCGTGAAGCACTTGCCAATGATTCGTTTGAAACATTAAAAAATAAATGGATTTACATTTGACAAATAATGTTTCATGTGGTTTCATACGAGACGAGTATGGAAAACAGTCAAACGCAAGAACCAATTGTTAATCCACAACCTGTAGTTACCTTTCCCAGTGGTGCATCAAAGAAAGGTATGCCTAAATGGCCATTTGCAGCAGGTGGTGTTTTATTGATTTTAGGTATCGGAGGATATTTCCTTATGCAAGCCGGCGGTAGTGAAAGCACTGATGGCACTACTCCAACACCTTTTGTT
>CAYQUL010000042.1:0-7750 GCA_964420735.1 uncultured Gammaproteobacteria bacterium | reverse complement strand
ATTGATGAAAAACGCCACAGGTGTGGACTTGGCATATGAGGTGTTAGGTGAGTTTGGTGGAGCTCGCGCCCATCACCTTGAAACACCGGAAGGTGAGATTTTGCCATTAACAACCATTTTTCAAAACGCTTCAATCTTTAAAGTTGTTGCTTCAGACACAAGAACTACACCTAAAGCTTCGTGGCTTCCATACGTATTGCCTGAAACAGAAATGATAATTAGAAGCCAATTAAAAGTACATGAACGAACAGAGGCAATTGCATCTCGCCAAGCAGAGCTTGATCAGGTGCTACACAAACGAGGCATAATTGACATGTCTGACCTTGGGGAGTTATCAGAAAAGCTAATGTATGACTACGGGTGCGAGTCAGTCGCCGAGCTCTCATTTTTAGTAACAAGAACTGCAAAAACATTGCTTGACTTTGAGACAGTGCTTGACTCACAACACATAACTAAGCAAGAGCTTTCTTGGACAAGTATTTATATTTCTGGCCGCCAAGATGAGCCCGGCATGTTGCGTGATGTTGTAGAGTGGGCGCAGGAATTAAAGAAAACCATTGTAAAGGACGTTAGTCGAGTGTCACCAAGTGGCGCTTTTACGATCAGTATGATTATGAAGGGACTTACAAAAGAAGAAGAATGTGCCATTAAAGATAGACTTGCCTCAGATACTCGTTTCTCGCAAGTTATTGTGGTTTAGCAGTACTTTTGGGCTTAGTTGTTGTGCTGTCACTTTTTGGAAGAGCCTTCCCTAGACAAGCTTCTCCCCAAAGGCCCACTTTAGAGCTTCTTGCTTGTCGCTCTGCATCACGTAATTCAGTTTGGTGAGCGACATCTGGTGGGTATGTTCTAGCAACTGCGAACCCCTCCCAAACCAAGAGTTTATTAATAAATTGGTCATTAACGTAAACGTAACGCAGCAGTCGTGAGAAGTGATCAGTGTCACTGACGTCTCTAATAAGTTTCACCGTTTTTCCAGTGAGCAGTTCTTTTAAGTGATCAGTTGCTTCCTTTCCATAACAGCCATCGACTCGTCTTGGGTCAACGGTTTCAGGTGAATCAATTCCAATGAAACGAACCTTACGCCCACCCTCAATCTCAAAAGTGTCACCGTCAATTACTTTGGTAACCAAAACACTTTCTTCATTTGTTCCAAGTACCTGGGTCTCAAGTGTTGTCTCTGGTGCTTTAACGATTTTTAGTGGGACTTTTGTGTTAGCTGAAGAAAAAATTGTAAAGGTTAAAACAAAGATCGCGGCAATGTAGGCAGCTAAGCCTCTTTTTGTTTTTGGAATTCTCATACAGACTTTAGGATACCACGAGGGGTAAAATAGAAATATATGAAGAAGTTACTTGTGTTTGTCGCCGTCGTTGTTTTAGCTTTGTTTTTAGTTCCTAATAGTGCTTTAGCCAAAGACTACCACATACCAAATGCATCAATTGTGGTTAACCTCACCAAAGATGGTAGTGCCCAGATTACTGAAACACGTACTTACCAGTTTGACGGGTCTTTCACCAGGGCAGATATGAAGATTCCACTTGTAGCCAAGTGCGCCGGGTGCGTTAACTACCTAATTACAAACATTCAAATTAAAGATGATGGAGTAGTCATCCCTGTGCAGAAAACTGATATCCAAGTAACAGAGGAATATGCCGCCATTAATTGGTTTTATGAAGCATTCAACCAAAACAAGGTATTTACCGTAAGCTACACGATAACTAACGCCATCACCACTCACAGTGATGTTTCAGAGTTTTATTGGCAATTAATTGGTGACAAGTGGGACAAAGGTGTAGACGTCGTTCATGCAGAGGTTAATTTTCCATTTGCAGTGCCTGTTGACCAAGTATGGGCATATGGGCATGGACCTCTTAACGGAAAAGTTGCCATTCCAACAAACAAGCAGGCCACCTTTGACGTGACAAACTTGCCATCAAAAACTTTTTTTGAAGTAAGGGTTCTACTTCCACCATTTACTGGGGCATATACCCAGAAAGGGACATTAAGCTTGTCAGCTATTCAAGCAAAAGAAGCGCGTTTTCAGACAGAAACTAGAAACAGGGCACGTTCTATAAATATTTTTGAAACGGTGGCCAGTATTGTCTTTTTGCTGCTTTCTGTCTTTGCCTTAGCAAGTGTTTTTCGTTGGGGGTATCGTTGGTACAAATATGGAAATGACAACACACCACCTGAGGTAAACCTGGCAAACTCACTTCATGAGCCCCCTGATGACTTGTCACCTTCCCTTGTTGAGTCACTCCTTGCCTGGGACCACTCAGTCACTGGAAAGTCTGTTGTTGCTACCGTAATTGAGCTTTCTAGACGCAAAGTGCTTCGTATAACAAAAGATGAAACACCACGATTATTAGGAATCTTTGCAATGGACCCCACCATTACGCTTGAGTTAGTTGGTAAAGAGAAAAAACTCTCAGTTCTGGAAAAGAAACTTATTGATTATCTTTTTTTAAGTAGTGAGAGTATCACTGTTGCTGAAATAAAAAAGCTTGGTAAGTCTGACCCAACTCGTGCTAAAGAGTTTTGGAAAGATTGGCAGGAAGAAGTAATAACTGAACTTACGAAACTTCATATTATTGAAACAGGAAGCGTTGTTGACCATAAGGCTGCAAAGAAGCTTGAAGGGCTATTAATTGGCCTTGGGGTTGTTGGTTTATTTTTGTGGTTTCAGTTTGTTCGTTATGCAGCTGGCCCGGTTCGATGGGAATTTCTGGTTACCTCAATTATTTTGGTCATTGCGGCTGTCGCCATGAACTACATTTCAAAAGCACTTTATAAAAGAACTGCAAAAGGGGACATCTCGCTTGCTAACTGGAAAGCTTTTAAAAAGTTCATGACTGACTATTCGGTTACCAAAAACTATGCAATTGATTCAGTTGTTCTTTGGGAGAAATACTTGGTGTACGGGGCGGCCCTGGGGGTGTCAGCTAAAGCTTTGGCAAGTCTTCCTGTTAACTTTAATGAGTCGTTTACCCATTCAGGTCTTTATATTTATAGTTCGGGTACACCAGCTAACTTTGCAAGTTTAAACCAAGACCTGTCTACTGCTTTTTCAGGAATTAACTCTTCATTTGGCTCTTTCGGCGCTTCCGGCGTTGGAGGTGGGGGAGGTTTCTCAGGAGGTGGAGGAGGAGGCGGTGGTGGTGGTGGCGGCGGTGCAGGTTGATGGTTTTATACGAGCTCCTTTTTTGATAAACTGACAAACTATGTTTAAAAATAACAGAAATTTGGCAGTGATTGCACTTGTTGTCATTGTTAACGCCTTGGGGTATGGAATTATTATTCCAATTTTATATAGTTACTCTCAAAAATTTGGTTTATCTGACTTTCAAAATGGCTTATTGTTTGCTCTTTTTTCTGTGTGTCAGTTTCTCTCAACTCCCATTATTGGCAGACTTTCAGATAAATATGGACGAAAGCCATTACTAGCAATTTCCTTGGCTGGAACTGCCATTTCCTTTTTTACAATGGCATACGCCCCAAGTATTCTTTTTCTCTTTTTAGCTCGTGCGTTAGACGGGATAACTGCTGGGAACCTCCCTGTTGCACAAGCTGTCATCTCAGACACAACTGAGCCTAAAGATCGTGCGAAGGGATTTGGATTAATCGGTGCAGCGTTTGGATTTGGATTTATTTTTGGTCCTGCAATTAGTGCATTAACTGTAGGGTATGGGACACATATTCCTTTTGTAATTGCAGGGGTTGTAACGCTTATTTCTGTTTTTATGACCATTTTTGTTTTGCCTGAAACCAACAAACAAATGGGCAAGGTTTCAACAGAAAAACTGTTTGATTTAAGAAAATTAGTTCAAAGTGTCTTTGAACCGGCAATCGGCAAGACGCTGGCTATTTCGTTAATTTACTCAACTGCTTTTTCGATTTTTATTTATGGATACCAACCATTTACTGTTAAAGTACTGAACCTAACTCCAACTGAAATTGCTGCTGTCTTTACGGCAATTGGAGTTGTTGGGCTGGTTGCCCAGATTGCACTAATCCCACGAGTTGTCGCGCGACTTGGGGACAAAAAGTCTCTTTTAGGTTCACTAGCCGTGACCATCCTCACGTTTCTTGGAATGGGACTAACCGTGTCTTTGCCAGTATTTATGTTGTTTATTGTAATTAATGCCTTTGCTAATTCATTTGTAATGCCAATGCTCTCCACTCTTCTTTCAAAAGAAGTTGATGCACAGAGCCAGGGGAGTGTACAGGGCTTAAATGCCTCATATATGAGTGTTGGTCAAATCATTGGACCAGTTATTGGAGGAGTCGTTGCAACATATTCACTTTCAGCTCCATTCTTGCTTGCAAGTCTGATGTCAGTGTTATGTGTGTATTTTGGTTATCTTATTGTAAAAACACATATTCACAAAGAAGCGCTTTTTTAATTTCTGCCTTTCGTGATATTATGCGCCATGGCTCCAAAAAAACAACACAGTGACATTGCAATAAATCTTGACCCTGATGTTACCCCAGTTTTGTACACTGACAATATTTTAATGACAGTCAACGAAGATGGAGTTGTTTTAGATATTGGTCAAAAAGTGGGGTCAACTAGTAGTCTTCAAGTTGTGTCTCGGGTGGGAATGAGTAAAACACATGCAAGAAAACTCGTGAACGAACTTGGGAAACTTCTATTAATGGCAGAAGGCCAAATTGCAACAGGGGAGATGAACTGATATTCTTTTTGCGAACTCTTAGCCTGACATCTTTAATCATACAAGCTGAACTGTTAAGCTGTTTGTTAATCTATGAAAGTTAAATCTGATGTTCGCCACAAAGCGCTTACGGCAACAGCACTTACGGTGTTTCTTGATATGTTGGGGTTTGGGCTACTTATCCCAATTCTTCCTTTAGTTTTAATTGACCCGACTAACCCTGCTTCAATTTTGGCCTCAACCGTTAGCCTAAACAGTCGCTATATCACAATTGGCATCATTGTCGCGCTCTACCCACTGATGCAATTAATTGCCACGCCTATATTAGGTCAATTTTCTGATCGTCATGGCAGACGCCCAGTGCTTGTTTTTTCTTTGATTGGAACCTTGTTTTCATATTTTCTAATTATCGTAAGTGTTTTGACACATAATATTTGGATTCTTGTGTTAGCTCGCATCATTGACGGCTTAAGTGGAGGTAACCTTTCTGTGGCACAAGCCGTTGTTTCAGATACAACTGAGAAGGAAACCCGGTCAAAGGGTTTTGGAATCTTGGGAGCGGCATATGGCGTAGGGCTTATCCTTGGGCCACTACTTGGTGCTCGTATGACGACGCCACACTTTACTCAAGTCGTTGGTTTGACTGCCCCATACCTTTTAACCTGTACCTTGGCAGCTCTAAACATTCTCTTTGTGTCGTTGTTTTTGCCAGAGACATATACAAGGCCACATGCACCACGCAAAATTGACTGGTATGCCTCCGTTAAGCACTTGCTTGCGGCAACCCGCGCACGAGGAATACGGGTGCTTTTTGGGGTGAACTTTCTCTATTATGCGTCTTTTAGTTTAATTACGTCTTTTGTCAGTCTCTTCTTAGTTGAAAAATTTCGCTTTGGAGCAAGCGAAATCGGTCTTTTTACCTCGATCATTGGCGTCTCTATTGCAGTTGCCCAGATTTTTTTAACTAAGTTTTTAATTGACAAGGCGGGGAGTGAACAGAAAGCATTGGCCGTGTCCTTGCTTTGTGCATCAGTTGGGGTGCTTCTTATTTTTCTTCCCCACACCCTTCGTGGGCTGCTTTTTATAACACCATTTTTTGCAGGGTTTTTAGGCCTCTGCCAAGCATATATTTTAAGTTTGGTGAGTAAGTCAACAACAGCTGATCATCAAGGAGAAATTTTTGGAATGACAAGCTCAGTCACGGCGCTTGCCCAGTTTGCACCACCGGTTGTGTCAGGTTTTGCGGCAGCGCTTTTTGCTGCGTCTACACCGCTTTTAATTGCTTCAGGGATGCTTGCAACAGCTGGAAGTGGGTATTTTATATACCTTAAAAGCAGAGGGTATTAACGAAGACCAATTTTTCGAATATTAAACGCGTTTGAAGAAGGTTTCGATTCAACTGGCTTCATAATAAGTTTTCTTATACCGATACTGTCCACTTTAGAGAAGTTTTTGCGTACTTCATTTTGAAACTTTTCAGCCAGTGCTGTTGTGTACCCGCCGTGGCCTGTTTCTTCGCTTCTGCGACAGAGGATATCCTCGTACTTTCGCACAACATTCATAACCTCTTTGCCGACCTCGTTAAATTCATCACGGTTTTCATTTTCGTTTAAAGCAAAAGCGTCGTGGATTATTTGGAAGCGATCGAAGAGTGCCTTATTGTCGTGAATCATTTGGTCGTAAGCCTCACGAAAGCGCGTACTACTCATAGAGATTATTATACATGATTTTTACTCTTTTGTTTTCTGATACCAAGCAAACATATTAGCAGCGTACTCGTCGATAATTTTCAGTTCATGGAGAACCCGGTCACGAATGACAAGAGAGGTAATTGTCTGGTCATCGTGTGTTTGTGCCCAACGGAGCACGTTTGCAACAAGTGTATTGGCTTGGTTTTCGTCAAGTCCCGCAGCACGTACCACCTTTTTAATTTTTTCAGGGGCAAATGGCTCAACTGTGCCATCTCGTTTTGAAACAAGTATCTTCATGCGGTGTCATTGTAATTGCTGTACTGTAACTAAGCAAGTAAAAAAGTATAAAACCGACAAGGTGACTTGTCGGTTAATTTTTCTTATGTCTCATTTGCAAGCCTTAAAAGACTGACCGCAAGCGTAAAGCTCACAAAATAGATCCACAGGTCTGCCTCAATGGGTAAGACAATTGCGGTTGCTATCAAGGCTGTTGCCACAAAAAGGAATACATTGACGTAACCTTCCCATCTTGATTGTTCACCTAAAACCCTGATAAATGTCTTATATGCATGAGCAAAGGTGAATGTTACAAAATTAACGACTACAAAACACCCTATGACCAGTAACAGTTCATCTCTGGCGCTAACACTATACTTAGCTGAGTACCAAAGAGCGGGGAGTATATATACTAAATAAAACAGCCACGTTCGCGTAACCTTCATCACACACTCCTTGTGAGCCTAAAGAACTGAATGAAGCAAGTATACACGAGTATGTGGAGCTAAGGCTTATTTAAATGAAACCGTGTCGCCAACGGCAATGGAGTGGGCTTGAACAAAGCCTGCATTTACTTCAATAACGCCATCCACTCCACCATCGTTTGTGGGAATGACAAATGGTAGTTTACTGTCAGGGGTTCCTGTCTCAGGCATTGGTACGTTAGTATGAATAAAAGCAACTTTGTTGTTAAGTATCCAAATAAAGTCAAGGTTAATAAGCATATCTTTCATCCAAAACTGAACGTTATTTCGCGCGCTCCCAAATGGAAAGTACATTCCTTCATTTGCCTCGAGTGTTGTTCTGCCACTGAGTCCTTTCATTTGGTCCCATCGAGTTTTGGCAACGGAGGCCGTAATTTGTGTTTCACCAATAGAAATCGAAACTACTTTCGCCTGGGGTTTTTCATCAATCTTCTTAAAAAGATTTTCTCTTACAGATGATCTTGGCTGACCAGCTGCTCTTTGCAAAAACTTTTCTTGAGCCTCTTCAATCAACAACAACTCTTGCTTTAGCGCAGGGTGTTGTTCAAGGTTGCGCTCAACCTCAACTCTTTCACCAGCGGAAAGCTCACCCAGCGCATACGCTTCAAGTATTCCTGACGATAT
>CAYQUL010000041.1:4857-7894 GCA_964420735.1 uncultured Gammaproteobacteria bacterium | reverse complement strand
CACTTGTCCAACAATTGGGGGAATGTTCTTTCTACTTGTTTTTATACAATTTCAAATATTATTTTTATTGATGTTTTGTATTCAAACGTAAAAACAGTTGCCGGTTATGACAGGGATGAAATGCTTTTATTTATGTTTATTGGTCAGATTTCATATTATTTAAGTTGGCTTATTCACCAAAACATTGATTGGCTTATTGAAATTGTAAACAATGGTCAGCTTGATCTAGTTTTATCGCGTCCCGTACCTTCACTTTTTTACATCACGTTTGGAAGAGTGAGATTGTTCTCAGTTCTTAGAGACTGTATTCCACCGATGATTGTTTTGTCATTTGTCATAAAGTGGCAGAACTTGCCCTTGTCTCCGCTAAACATCGCTGTAGGATTACTTATTTGTTTAATGGGGATAGCCTGCTCGCATGTCGTTCATTTTTTAAGCGCACTTCCTGTCTTTTGGATAGGACAAAGCTCGCGAGTGCTTGATATGTCTGAAAATATTGAATATAACATTGGCAAAACTATTCCTTTTGAAGGATTTGGAAAGAAGATTCAATTTTTCTTTACAGCATTGATTCCATATCTCATCTCAGCGGGAGTTGCAACAAGTGTAGCTTTAGGAAAAACTCCTGCGATTACAGCGCTTTTTGGTGTTTCAGTAATTACCATTGGAGCGCTTCTTACTAAGCAGTATGCTTGGAGTATTGCACTAAAAGCTTATACATCAGCATCGTCATAATTTACTTATATGGTTATTTATACAAATCACCTTGCAAAAACATTTAAAACAAAAGTTAGCCACAGTTTGTGGGCTCGCTTCGTCCATCCTGAATACAAAGAAATCAATGCAGTCTCAGATATATCGCTTTCAGTTGAAAAAGGGGAGTCCGTTGCGTTTTTAGGACCAAATGGGGCAGGGAAGACAACCACTTTGAAAATGCTTACAGGCTTGGTCTACCCAACTAGTGGGGAAGTTAAAGTATTAGGTTACACTCCATTTGAACGAAAGACTGAGTTTCTTAAAAAAATTGGCCTCGTTATGGGAAACAAGAGTGGACTAGATTGGGACTTAACACCAAGGCAGAGCTTTGAGCTGTATCAAAAAATTTACGACATTCCAAACGAAAAATTTAAGAAAAAAGTGGAACTACTCACAGGCTTGCTTTCCACTGAAAAATTCATGGATACTCAAGTTCGTAAGTTGTCTTTGGGGGAGAGATTGAAAATGGAAATTTCGGGATCTCTACTACATGACCCAGAAGTACTGTTTCTGGATGAACCCACAATAGGGCTTGATGTGATTTCAAAACAAAAGGTGCGTGACTTCTTAAGAACTATCCAAAAGGAGACTGGTGTAACGCTACTTCTTACAAGTCACGACATGGATGACATCGAAAAAGTATGCGACAGGGTAATTGTTGTTAATCACGGAAAGAAGGTATATGACAATTCACTTGCAAAGCTAACAAGCCACTATAAAAAAGAAAGGTATATAAAAGTAGTATTCAAGAAAATGCCTAAAAATGTTGAAGTTTCTCACGCCAAACTTATTGAAACATCTGAAGATGTGGCCTCATACAAAGTTCCACATAAGAGTCTCTCAAGTTTTCTTTCATTTGTTACCAAAGAATTTGACGTAGCGGACATTGATATCCTTTCAGTACCACTAGATGAAATTATTTCCGATTTATTTAATAAAACTGACAATAAATAGATCCCTCTTGTTTAACCTGTGTTAATATAAATTATGGCTAAAGAAAGAACAAGAACGACGCAAGGTATTTTTCGTCCTGTAAGAAGTGACACCAAAGTTGGGACAATTGAAAAAAAATACGGTGTAAATCTTGGCGTTAGATCAGATATGAAAATTGGGAATTATCTAAGTAAAAAAGGATATCCATCATTGTCTGGAATGTTACGTGCTTCTAAATGACTAGTTTTCCTTTTATCCAAAATGCTATTCTTCAAAAGAATCTTGACATTGCGGAACAGCATATCATTGACTTAACCCTTTTATCAGAGTCAACTCAGTATAAAAGACGTAGTCTGCTTCTTAGTAGTTTAAGGAAGACAATTATTATTCTTACAGCTTCCACAATAGAGGCACTACTGCTATGGAAATTGAAACAAGTCTGCCAATCCAAAAATATAGAAATGGACGATGAGTGGAAATATTTTGATCTGACTATACTTCATCGAATAAATTCATCGGAAGAAGTAATTGCCGGGAAGCGTAAAAAAGAAAAAAAAGAAGTGGATAGATTAGACTTTGTTCGAATTATTGACCTGTCTGTGAAACACCACATTATACGTTCAGTGAAACAGGAAAGCGATCTTGATAGAGTACGGGGTCTACGAAATAGACTCCATATTGGAAGTCTTACTAATATTGAGACGGGTTATAAAAAGACAGATTTGGAATTTTGTTTTAAAGTCTCAAGGAAAGTGAAAGATTTTGTTTCAAAATGAATACCTTTATTAAGCGCTTCTACCCACAACTTTGCTTCTATGTCTGACCAAACGGTATTCTGTCGAACTGGGACAAGGCACAAGATCAGTATTTACACTGCATTGCGGCTTAGATTTGCATCACTTCGGGCAGAGGCATAAAAAACTTGATCCTTATTTTGAAAAATGAATACCATAACAACTAATTGAAAGATTTGACCCGCTTAGCCATAAGTCCAAAAAAATCATAAGAAACCTCACCAGCCAGAACTGGAACAAATCCATCTTTATGTTGTTTGAAATTAGTGTAGTCTCCAGGCGTCTTAATTGTGTCGTACACCTCAAAAAGTTTTACCTGATGTTTTTGGTTAGCTAATGCCGATTCTGCTATCGCAAGTGTGTTTTTGAATGCCAGTTCAGTGTCGTGTGTACCAGCTTCTACTGAAACACCAGGATAGTGGTCGATGAGTGCGTGTCCGTTTTTGATGTTGTGCCTCATGTATACAACATATTTCACTCCAAGCGTTTCAGCAACTTCAAGCATCTTTGTGTCAACAATAATTGCTAAAGGCTCAGTTTTGCAGCTAGTAGTA
>CAYQUL010000041.1:0-4757 GCA_964420735.1 uncultured Gammaproteobacteria bacterium | reverse complement strand
AATGATATGAGGTATGTTTTTGGAAGTAAGTGCTTTCGAAGGAGTTGATTCATTCCCATGAAGCGTAGTTATAAACAGTACTTGTTTATTCATGTGAAATTGTATCACGAAGGAGTTATCTAAAAAATTATTTTGGGCAGGGGTGGAAGGAATCGAACCTTCAACAAAGCTTTTGGAGAGCTCTATTATACCATTTAACTACACCCCTATTTTCGTGACTAAACAATTATAGATTGCTTTGAGCTCAAGGGCAATTCTATAATCAAAATATTTAATTTTTAACGTTCCATTATACCCCTTGTGTTTATTTATACCCGTATTCTGTTTCCTAAAACTTTTAGTAAATTGACTTTCAGGTATTTTTGTAATGCTTGACCAATACTGTTTTATTTGACCTTCGTTATGATATTCATGCAGATGTACAAGTCCTCTAAATTTTTTCTCATCTATCTCAAATGATTTACGAAATGCATGTAAAAAAACCGATATCATTTTAGGATCTGAATTAATAAAAGAAACATAGTTGTCAGTTTTGCCACCCTCACCCCAGTATAATAACGCGCAAATAATTTTTAAAAACAACTCGTTGCTTAAGTCCGCTTTGTCAAACAATGAAGTAGCATGGATATTAATTTCTTGAATAACTTTATATCGATTTTCTTTGATTGTTATTAATGCTTTTCTTCGAGCGATCTCTCTTTTATTATTTATTTTTAACAGTGTTTGTGCATCAAGTGTTATGTTTCGCAATAACAGAGAAGCAGTCGACTTGGAAATGTTTAACTGTTTTGAAATTTCAAATAAAGAGTCACCCCTTCTTCTTAAGATAATAGCTTCAGATTTAGTATTTGAACTAAGCATTGCGGTTATATAACTAGTTTATTAAGTTTATTTTAACCTGCGATATTTTGTCAACGTTAGTTACTACATTAGGAAGAAATGAGAAGTAAAGATATACAAAAAAGATATCTTGGGGCCTTGTTCGACCCCAAGAAATTACTTTGCCGCTGACGTATTCCTAATCCAGGTACTTACTCGATCGTCATCGGTAGGTGGTCGTTTCTTTTTACGAAACACTGGTTCTCTAAACTTTCTGATGCAGGTTACACCGCTGCCGCACCACGCTTTCTCTTCCGATCCAATAGGTACAATCACCAGTGTATTGCACCCACCCTGACAGGGGACACTTACGTGTGTGGCCTTCGGTGGAGGAACAGGATCAAAAGCACTACCGGTAAATCGATTAGCCACAATAACACCTCTTTCACACTCAACCCGTAAAATGATTATAGCATGCGTTATGTAATCACTTTTGAAAAAAGCACAAAATAATGCCCCACGTCCAGTGGGGCATATAACCTATCTGCGAATACCGAGGCGCATCTTCTCATCTGTCTCTCGCATTACCTGCAGTTTGATCCTGTACCAACAGGGTCCTGCGCAATGCAGTTCTTCTTGAGGAGTGCCTTTCGGTGCCATGATGCTTTGTGGGCACCCGGGAACCGAGCATTCTGTCCGTTCCAAAATTTCAGGTTTTGGAACTTGGTACTCTTCCCGATACCGATGAATTTCTTTGTGATCTATAGCCACAAGGCCTCCTTGGTTTTCTGCTAAGCTGGTCAGTATACATCTTATAGCAAAACAAAGCAAGATTATGGCCGCTGGGTTCCAGCGGCCAAAATGGTACTTTATGTTGGAATCGAAGGTTTTGGTCTATATTTTCCTGCATCCTTCGGTTTACCGAAACACGCTGCTTTGGTGTAAACGGGGGTACCATCCGGCTGCTTTAAGCCTTCCGTGATAACAAGTACGCCATCAATTGTTTCAGCCTTAGCTGGCGTATCACCTGTTTCAGGCAAAGTCTCGTAAACATTTTCTGTCATTTTTCCTCCACGATTTAAGTGATCAATGAGGTCTTTGACATGTCTATCTGGTACCATTTTCCTTCACTCCTTACATAAAGTACACAAAGCTAAGGATTTTCCTTAGTGAGGTGATTGTACTCCTTATGAGTAAAAAATGAAAAGCGAAGAAAATGAAGCAAAAAAAGAGGCATATCCATAAATAAGATATGCCTCGAGCCCCTATTAGCGGGGAGCCAATGTGCTGCGGCGCCGACGCTGTGAATTCGGGTGAAATCCGCCAAAAGTTGGAGAAGCATCTTCGCCACGGAACGGCGGCGCTTGAATTCCAACCAGCTGGTTGTTTTTATCGAAAACTGACTCAACCGCGTCAGTGCCGGTCGACATCGGTTGCCCGACTGTCGGCGCGTAGGGAATATTGCGGCGGGCATCGCTCTCACGTTTGCTGGTAGTCATTTTTTGTCCCCTTAAGGTTATTTATGCAAAACGTATGCCTCTTCAGTACTAAAGCAGGCGATACCGATTGGCCACAGCCCAACAAGAGTAGCTCTTGAGAGCCTATGACCACGCGTGTATCGCCCGAAACTGTTGTGTTAAATGTGCGAGTAACCTCATTCATCTAACTTAACTGTATAGACCTATATTAGCATAAAATACCTCTTTTGTCAAGTTATAGGAGCAAGCCAGAAGGGGAAAACTGTCTTATTTGAGCTTGGCTGTCTCTTTGTGGTTGGTTACCTTTCTGCAGTTTTTGCAGTACTTTTTGAGCTCTAGTTTGACGTTCTCCATATTAACCTTGTTACGGGTGGTTACGTAATTTTGGGATTTGCAGACTGAGCAAACCATTGCAACTATTTCTCGAGCGCCTTTTTTAGCCATATTAAGTGTATGGGGTATCTTATCAAATTTTTGAGCTAGGAGCAATGGGTGGCGTTTCGATAGAGTTTTTTTGCTTGGCCAAAAGAAGATCCTGGAGAGTTTCCTGGGTATTTAGTTCGATTTGATTCTCCCGCGGTCCCGGGATAGAGCCGCAAGCCTCGCTATTTGTTTAGTGAGGCTTTCTTGTTAATTGAGCCTGAGGAGAGAATTGAACTCTCGACCCCGTTATTACCAATAACGTGCTCTACCTCTGAGCTACTCAGGCAAAGTTTTTCTTTTTGCTTTAAACAACCATGCACGCAATTTTATATTGTTAGCCTGTGCAATACAAACACCATATTGTGTAGACTCCTTTTTATGAGTGCAATTCAGGTAATTTTACCAAATTTGTAAAAATTACCCTTTCAGTTTTGGTCAAATTTTTTTTGTGAGAGCCAGTACAACCAAACACGATACTCACAAAAAAAGTTACAATACAGGGATGACTAAGGCACTAGTTATAATTTGTTTCTTCATTATTATACTAATGGCGGTTTTAGTCTCATTAAAGCTCTATGTACCAATCCTTACCCAGTTGCCAAGCCCGCGGCCTAGCGAGAAAACAATTACACTTGTCTTTGGTGGCGATGTTATGCTCGGGCGCACTGTTACGACAACCTCACTTGATATAAACCACGGCCCCACATACCCATTTATAAAAATTGCCGACCTTTTTAAGGCGGCTGATATCAGTTTTGTTAACCTTGAAACACCTATTGTTGATCCTTGCCCAAGACGCACCGGTAGCACCGTTTTTTGTGCCCCAAGCACGATGGTTACAGGACTTACGTTTGCTGGCATTGATATTGTGTCCCTGGCCAACAACCACACCTACAACTATGGCAAAAAGGGGTTTGAAAGCACAAAGGAATTTCTTGATCAAAACAATATTAAATACACAGGGGCGGGGAGACTAACCACTATAAAAATTTCCGACACGACATTTGGCTTTTTAGGATTTGATAAAGCCCAACAGTCGAGTCCTGTTTTTACGCAAGAGGAGGAAGATCTTATACAAAAATCGAATAAGGAAGTTGATATCTTAATTGTTTCAATGCACTGGGGTGTAGAGTACCAAGCACACCCCCTTGAAGGGCAGCGGAATCTAGCTCAACGGATGGTGGACCTTGGTGCTGATATTGTTGTTGGTCATCATCCTCATTGGGTGCAAGACACTGAAACGATTGGCAGAGTGCCTATCTACTACTCCCTTGGTAACCTTGTTTTTGATCAAATGTGGAGTGAAGAAACAAAAAAGGGGTTACTTGTTCAATTGACTATTAAAAACAAGCAAATTGTTGATGAAAAATTTATACCAACTTACATCAAAAATCGAGGTCAACCTGAAATATTTTATTAACGAAACTTTGGATGCTTTTTAACTGAAGTGTCGTCGCTAAATACTGGTGAAAGCAGATTAATACAGGCATCAAAACCAGGCCAACTAGTTCCTCCTTTTTGTAGGTACTCTGCATGTATTTGTGTGGTCACCTGGTCAGGAGTCTTTCCTTCCTTTAAAAGTTTTTCTACTTGAAGTGTGTGAGACGCGGCATAAGCGTCATACCCTAAGTGGGACATATGTGACTGATGCTGTGGCATTCGTTCAATCATTACGGGAATTGTACATCAAAAAATAAAACATGCATCACCAAAAGAATAAAAATGGTATTTGTTGTCAATAGCTTTCTCGTATGCCTCTCCCATAAGTGACTGCTTAAAATCGACAAATTTTTCTTCTGTATTTGGGAAACTTACAAAGGCTGAAACAAGCGCTAACAGGGTAGAGTGTGGTAGATGAAAATTGGTAATAAGTGCATCAACAAACCGATACTTATAAGGCGGAGATATAAAAATTTTTGTGCTGCCAGTTAATTGCTCAGGGTTTAGCTTTCCATCCTCGTCTGAGACTGACTCAAGTACCCGGGTTGTTGTTGTTCCAACGGCAATAATCCGTTTGCCGTCTGCTTTAGCTCTGTT
>CAYQUL010000040.1:0-8102 GCA_964420735.1 uncultured Gammaproteobacteria bacterium | reverse complement strand
TGCTCATATTATTGCAACCAAAGAACAAGCACCTGTTGAAGTTCAGAATGCTCTGCAGCTTATTCAATACCTTGCAGGTGTATTTGGTTTGCGTCCTGGTGAGCACTATCGATACCGGCTGTCACTGGGGGACAGAAACGACGAAAAAAAGTACTTTAAAGATGATGCTGCTTGGGACCACGCTGAGGAAGTTTTGCGTACAGTACTTAAGTCACAAGATGTGCCATTTTTTGAAGCCCCAGCAGAAGCTGCCTTTTATGGACCAAAAATAGACATTCAGATGAAAAACGTCAACGGCAAAGAAGACACTGCGTTTACTGTTCAATACGACTTTGTCATGCCAGGCCGATTTGAGTTGCGCTACACCAATGAGTCAGGGGAGTTGGTTGAACCAGTTGTAATTCACCGTTCCTCCGTTGGTGCCATCGAGCGAGTCATTGCTTTCCTAATTGAGCACTTTGCAGGAAACTTCCCTGTTTGGCTCTCTCCCACACAAGTTTCCGTGCTTCCAATCGCGGACCGTCATCACGAATACGCAGAAGTTGTGGCACAAGCCCTAAAAAAGGCACAACTTCGTGTCAACCTTGACACTCGTTCAGAAACATTGGGAGCCAAAATCAGGGACGCTTCACACGAGAGAGTACCGTATACTGCTGTTATCGGGGACAAAGAAATTGAGGCTAAAACGGTTTCGGTCAGAGGCCGTGGAGGGGTTGAATTAGGCTCAATGAGCTTAAGCGACTTCCAGTCGTTTGTTCTTGAAAAGGTTCATACTAAAAGTCTGCAATTGAGCTAAATCCACAATTTTGATACAATAGTCACGTTGAACAAACAATTTCACCCAACATGGAGAGTAAACGAAGCTATACGCGCACGAGAAGTGCGTGTTATTGGTGAGGACAGCAAACAAGTTGGAGTAATGACTCGAGAAGAGGCCTTAAGTCGTGCCAAAGAGCTCTCTGTTGACTTAATTGAGATAGTGCCGCATGCCGAGCCACCAGTTGTAAAACTTATAGATTTTGGTAAGTTTCGCTATCAGGAGGAGAAAAAAGAGCGGGAAGTGAAGAAGAAAGCTAAAGGAGGAGAACTGAAAGAAATCAGGTTTACCCCGTTTATTGGGGATGGCGACTTTGAGACACGAATCAGACGAATTGAGGAGTTCTTGGGAGATAGCAATAAGGTCAGAATTGTGGTAGTATTCAACAATCGCCAAATGGCGGGGCCGGCTAACGGCTTTGCTCTGGTTAAAAGAGTTCTTGCTCGCTTTGCAGATCGCACTATTGTCGACATGGAACCAAAGTTCTTTGGAAAACGACTTGTTTGTGTAATCTCACCAACAAGAAAGATTAAAAAGCAAGAAGAAATGATATAATTACGCCCATGCCAAAAGTTAAATCACGAAAATCAGCACTTAAAAGGTATAAGATCACATCAAGTGGCAAGATTTTGCGTGGTCAAAGCATGACTAGTCATTTACGAGTCAGAAAGTCTGCTAAGCACAAGAGACGACTACAAGGAACCATTGAAGTAACCGGTCCATATGCTAAAAAGCTTGTCAAAGCACTAGGAATTCGAGTAAGACGCAATAAGCATGTAGCTAAGCCAGTCGAGGCAACAAACTAACACCTATGAGAGTTAAATCTATCGCATCAATTAAACACCGAAAAATTAGAAAGCTGACCAAAGGCTTTAGGCACTCAGCACGTCGCCGAATTACTGCAGGTAAAGAGGCTTTAATGCATGCTGGACACTATGCCTATGTAGGCAGACACTTGCGAAAGCGAGACATGAGAGCGTTGTGGATCGTTCGCCTGTCAGCTGCAGTCAAGCTTGCAGGAGTCAACTACAGTAGTTTTATTGGTAGTATGAAAAAAGCTAATGTAGAACTTGATCGCAAAGTATTATCTGAAATTGCCGTTAAAGATCCATCTTCATTTGAGAAGATTGTTAAGTTTCTCTCACAGTAAACCTAGAGATTAACCCTTCCGCCAATCTCTCTTTCAGCTTAGAATATCCTCATGCAAGAAGACATCAATAGAATACGAAATGAATTCATGGCACTTGTTATGGATGCAAAAAACACTGAGGACCTCGAGTCACTTCGTGTGCGTTTCCTGGGGCGTAGTGGTGCAATGGCTCACATTACAAAGGACATGGGAGCACTGTCAATTGAACAAAAAAAAGATGCAGGAAAGGCGATTAACGAAACAAAATCCATAATTGAAAATGCACTAACACAACGGGCTGAAGAGATTACCCAAACACTCGCTGCTGACTTTGATGAAACAGTACCTGGAATTAAGCCAGTAATTGGCCACAAGCATATTGTTACCCAGGCTATAGAGGAAATTTCAAAAGTGTTTACAGATATCGGCTTTGTACGTCGACGATATCAAGAAGTTGAGTGGGATTGGTACGCCTTCACTGCCTTAAACTTTTCAGAGAATCACCCTGCCCGTGACGAATGGGAAACTTTTTTAATCTCTGAAAAAGGACCACGGGCCATGGGTGGAATGATTCTAACTCCCCACACTTCAAGTGGGCAGGTGAGAGAAATGCAACGCGTTAACACTCCTCCAATTAGAATGATAAATATTAGTAAAACATACCGACGCCAATCTGATGTTTCGCATGTTCCTATGTTTCACCAATTTGAAGGTTTAGTCGTTGACGAGGGAATTACAATCACACACCTCATGGGAACTCTTGATTACTTTATGAAAACCTTTTATGGACCAGAGCGTAAATACCGAATTCGACCATACCATTTTCCATTTACCGAACCTTCTTTTGAAATTGATATCATTTGCTCAGTTTGCAAAGGAAAAGGATGCAGACTGTGTAAAGCCGGTTGGCTTGAGTTAGGTGGGGCAGGAATGGTACACCCAAATGTGCTAAAGGCTGGAAAGATTGACCCAACTAAATACAAGGGCTACGCCTTTGGTTGGGGAGTGGAGAGAGCCTTTATGATGAAGGCCAACTTGTGGGACATACGAATGGTTTATTCAACTGATTCTCGATTTTTACGACAATTCTAAATGGATATTAAAATTACACAATCGTGGCTATCTGACTATATTGAAACAAATGCGTCACCCCAAAAAATTGCTGAACTACTAAATCTCTTCGGCCCATCTGTTGAGCGCATTCACCAGACTGAAAACGACACCGTTTATTCAATTGAAGTAACAACAAACCGAGTTGACTCGGCGTCAGTTCAAGGAATTGCACGAGAACTAGCTGCCATTCTTCCAAGAGATGGCTATACAGTAAAAGTTAAAACCCCAGGTGAAATCGAATTACCTTTTAAACAAAAGGTACAAACAATGATTATTAACGACCCAACCCTTGCAAGTCGAATCATGTCTGTTGAATTTAGAAATGTAAAAATAAAACCGTCACCTGCCTTTTTGCAAGAGCGCCTAACTGCAATTGGACTTAAGCCTAAAAACAACGTTGTTGATATCACAAACTATGTGATGTATGAGCGGGGAATTCCTGTACATGCGTTTGATATCAAAAAACTAACAGAACAGCACTTACTGTTGCGCCTTGCCAAAAAAGGAGAAAAAATTGTAACCCTGGACAACAAGACACACACTTTAAAGGGAACTGAAGTGGTGTTTGAAGATGGAGAGGGAAATATTCAAGATCTTCCTGGAATCATGGGAACTTTAAACACGGCAGTTAGTGACTATACAACGGACATCTTACTTATCTGTGAGCACATTGACCCGGTCAGAATCCGCAAAGCATCTCTTTCGCTTGAAATTAGAACCGATGCCGCAATTTTAAATGAGAAAAACGTGGATGAAGAAATGATTCCATCGGCCCTTGCTCGCGCAGGGTACTTACTTCAAGAGTACGCTGAGGCCAAGGCAGTTGCAGTAAGGGACGTTAAAGAGAAAAAATATAAATCGACTTTTATTAAAGTTAAACTGTCTCAAATTGAATCAGTGATTGGTGTTCCCCTAACTGAGTCAGAAATAAGTAACGGCCTTGAGTCATTAGGTTTTAAAACCATTTGGAGAGGCAAAAAATGCACAATTAGAATTCCATCTTGGAGAAGGGCAGACATAACTATTGCCGAAGACATTATTGAGGAAGTGGTTAGAATCTATGGATATCACCATCTGCCTAAAGTATCGAGCAGCGCCCACATGCCGCTTGTGCCAACTGACCCTGAAATTGGATTTGAATCAAAGGTAAGGGAAGCCCTTATTCGTGCTGGTGGGTGTGAAGTAGTAACTCTCTCATTAGTGCCCTCAGAGTGGGTAGAAAATGGGGTAAAAATTGCCAACCCGCTTGGTGCAGATGGGGCACACCTGAGAACCTCACTTGTTCCCGCACTGGTCAATGCAGCTGAGCAAAACAAACATGAAAAGGAACCTCTTCATTTGTTTGAAATAGGCCATATATTTAAAAAACACAACTACAACTTACCTTACGAGATCACCCACGTTGCCGGCGTTTTTGTTAACACCCAGTACCGCGCTGCAAAGGGTGTTGTCGAATCAATGCTTTCACAAATTGGTGCAACAGGACGAATTGAAGTTACCCCAAAAGGCCCATACTTTGTTTTTGAAGCATCAGTTCCAGAACTTGCAGCTACTGTTGTTAACGAGCGAGCGTTTGTGGCAGTCCCTAAGTACCCTCCACAGGTTGAAGATATGACCTTTGTGATTCCAAAGCAGGTTAATTACGCGAAACTAGATGCTTCAATTAAAAAAGTTTCTCCACTAATAAACACAATAGAGTTAGTTGATATGTATAAAGGTGCATATACTACTAGAATTAGCTATCAAGACCCCGAGCGTACATTAACAGATAGTGACATCACCCCAATCAGAACAGCTATTGTTTCACTCGTCAAAAAAGAATTAAAAGGTGAGGTTAAGTAATTAATAAATTACTGAGAATCCCATGAAGTTCCAACCCCAATTTGAATTTTGCGGTCAGACTGATTTCCTTTGTCATCTTTAGCCACAGCACGCAGTGTGTGGACCCCGTTAGTTAGTTCTGTATCAAATTCATATGGGGCACTGGTGTAACTTCTAACCGTTGTTCCATCAACTTCAAGCCAGACATTAGCTAGGTTATTAAGGGAAGCAACCTTAAAGCTGATTTTCATACTTTTGTCTAAGTTTGATGACCTGTCACTCGGGCTAATAAAATCAATATTAATAGGAGCGCTCGTTACCCCCGTACAATACTCAGTTGGCACCTTGTATTTGGCTTGGTCTGGTTGCACATTTATCCAATCAATAATTCCTTTTTGCCATTTGTTTTCAGCCCCTGCCTGGGCCGTTGGATCCTCTTCTTTTAAAATAACAAATTCTTTGTTGTCAAAGTTATTTGCTGCAATGTCAGACGGAGTTGCGAGCTTTCCTTCGCCTTTACACACTTTAATGTTTACGTGCATTGTGTCGTCGCCTGGCTCAGTGCCTTTAACAAAATATTCAGTTCTGTCTGGAAACCCATCGTGGGACTTCATACCAGAAATGCGATCTACCGTCTGTGTTGTTATTTCAGGAGGTGTATCAAATGGAATAACTGGCTTGCCAGATAAGGCAGATCTGACGATCCTGTTCCAGATAGGGGAAGCACCTGAAACACCTGAGGCAACCTGTTTCATTGGAGAATTGTCATTGTTTCCAACCCAAGTACCAACAATTAACTGTGGAGTGCCCCCTATTGCCCAGTTGTCTCGTCTGTCGTTAGTTGTTCCAGTTTTAACGGCAACTGCTCGACCTGAGATGTTTAAAAGTGAGTTAACACCAAAAGTGTCTTTGCGTGCGTCATTATCTGAAAGTATGTTTGAGATAATAAACGACACTTCAGAAGAAATAACTTGATTTCCTTTTTTAGGACTATTTTTTTCAAGCACCTTTCCGTTTTGGTCTTGAACTTCCAAAATCGCAACAGGGTCTACTCGATATCCTTGGTTTAAAAATGCAGAGTAGGCTGCCGTTAACTCCACCAGTTTTACCTCACCCCCACCTAATGCAATTGATAGCCCAACACGAGACATCATGGCAGGTGTTGGCTCAAGACTTGAAATACCCATGTTGTGCGCAAGACTTAAAACATCTTTAACCCCCACAAGTGCAACAAGTTTAACCGCGGGAATATTTAGAGAGTTAGCCAGAGTGTAACGCAATTGCACAGGACCTCTAAATTTGCCATCGTAATTAACTGGCACGTACTCTGGTTGGTTTGCCCCACCAGGAAAATTTGTCGGTGCGTCAACTAATACACTTGCGGCCGTATATCCCTTTTGAAGCGCTGTGGCATAGACCACCGGTTTAATGGCAGAGCCAGGTTGGCGAAGCGAAGTGGTTACATTTACCTGTCCGTCGTAGTCTTTGGCGTTAAAGTTTTTTGAACCAACCATTGCCAAAATCTCACCAGTTTGTGGGTCAATGGCAACTGCGGCGCCGTTACCGATTTGCAGTGACTGTACTTTCTCAATTTCTTCACTAACAATTGACTGAGCCTGCTCTTGAATGTCAAGATCAAGCGTTGTTGTGACTTTAAAACCGCCACGTTCAACCGTTTGCTCACCGTAGCGTTCATTTAAAATATTTTGTACATATTGAACAAAGTGTGGTGCCTTAAAGTCTGCTCCTTTGGGTTGAAACTCTAAGTTAGCGAGCTCATCTCTAGCTTCTTGTTCTTGATCACTGTTGATGTAATTATCTTCTCTCATACGGCGAAGAACTTCTTGAGTACGACCGATATATGCCTTATTTGGGTTTAAGTAAGGTGAGTAGTACGGTGGTCGTTGAGGAAGCCCTGCAAGAAAAGCACTTTCAACAAGATTTAAGTCTTTAACACTTTTCCCAAAATATATTTCTGCTGCAGTTCCAACTCCGTATGCCGAGCCTCCATAAGGAGCTTCATTTAGATATAAGGTTAATATTTCATCCTTTGTGTATTTTTTCTCAATCTGAAGGGTCAAAATAAGTTCTTTAAGTTTTCGAATGGGAGTTCGCTCTGGGGTTAACAACACATTTTTTACTAACTGTTGGGTTAAGGTTGAACCTCCAATTAGCCGTTGCCTGGTGATCAAGTTTTGAATAATACGTAAGTACCCAAGGGGGTCAAACCCTTGGTGGTTATAGAAGTTTTTGTCTTCAATTGCAATCGTGCCTTTCTTTAAGTACTCAGGAAGGTCCGAAAGGTTAACCGGGTTTCGTCGTTGATCAACATACACATCATACAGAAGCTTCCCATTTCTATCTAGAATTTTTGTTGAAAACCCATCGTGACGAACGATATTGTCAGGAGCTGGCAAAAAGAAAGTCATTACCTGAAAGCCAACAAAGGCAACTATGACCAATGCGATTAAAGCAATAAAGCCAACTTTTGCAAATTTTGCAATTCGTTGGGAACGAGAAAGAGTAGGCTTCCCTGGTGAAGCAAGGGGACGCCTGACTTGTCTACTTACCTGTCGTGCTCTGTCTTTCCACATTGTTACCCATTCTAGCAAATTTTGATAGCGTATACTTAAACTTATGTGGTACAACCTCAATAAGCGCCTTATTTTAACTATTGGACCTGCCATTTTAAAAGTTTTAGGATTAAGTTTACCGACAATTTGTTCTGCAGTTGCCATTATAGAGAAGAATAACAAAATTTTAGTAGTAAATCTTGCTTACAAGCGTGGATACTCCCTTCCAGGGGGAGCAGTTAACAAAGGTGAGAGCCTAGAGGAGGCAGTTATTAGAGAAGTAAAAGAGGAAACTAACTTAGACATATCAGATGTGGTCTATGGAGGTAGCCAATATGCAAATATGAAAGTGTATGGAGTGGTTTCAGCTCTTTTTACGGGAAAGGTAAAGGATTTTTCAATTCTAAAGTCCTCAACAGAGGGAGAGGTAACTTGGGAAGATCCCCATTTTGTGTGGCAGAGGACTGCCTACCGAGATGTAAAGAAACACTTGTCAGATTACTTCGGCTTCAAATAAGAATGCTTTCGCGCTACAATTACCAAAGATGAACAATTTATTTACCAGGTCCGTCTCAAATGTCCTTCCAAACGTTGAAGCACTTCAGAAACTTTCAACTGAAAAGAAGTTGAATGTCTACCTTGGCATTGA
>CAYQUL010000039.1:7434-8163 GCA_964420735.1 uncultured Gammaproteobacteria bacterium | reverse complement strand
AAGATTGCTGTAAGTGAGCTCTCTCGTGTGCAATACAGCCATCAAGGGGACTTCGCGGAGGCATTGGCCTTTGCCTGCCGAGCTAACCCAGTACTTTCTTTCGTTGCTGAAAAACTCACTTCTTTTGAGGCAATTCCAGCTTTGCAAAAAGAAATAGCTTCATTTGAAGCCAACACCCCTATTGCTCATGTTTGGAGCGCCTATCCAATAAAAGCTGAATTGATTGACCGTCTAGGTACTGCAATTTCACACCATTTTGGTGAAACCTGCTTGCTTGATATCCAGATTGATCCCCAAATATTAGGAGGTGTCGCCTGTGAGGTTAAGGGTAAGTATATTGATAAAAGCCTTAAAACGATAACCAACGACATCATCAATCACTATGTTTGAAGAAATACTTGCCCGGACGAAAGAAGTTGGTGTTGTGCGTGAAGTACGTCGGAACTTTATTTTAGTGCAAGGGTTGCCGCACGCTGTGGTTAATGAAATTGTGGTTACTGAGGCTGGCGACTTAGGCTTTGTGTTTAGTTTGAAGGAA
The DNA here is from genome assembly GCA_964420735.1 of uncultured Gammaproteobacteria bacterium. Classification (GTDB taxonomy): domain Bacteria; phylum Patescibacteriota; class Microgenomatia; order UBA8517; family UBA8517; genus CAYQUL01. The sequence goes on along the minus strand of CAYQUL010000039.1, from coordinate 7,625 downwards.
GAGTTTGTTGAAGTAGTTCTTTTAAACCAAGCACAAATACGAGTTCATATGCGTGTTGTTCGAACGGCTAGGACTGCCTCAATTCCTGTTGGGAATATGCTCCTTGGTCGCCACATTGACCCTCTTGGCAGGGCACTTGATGGAAAGGCGATAGTTGCAACTGATGCCCGGGCTGTGGACATCACCCCGCC
>CAYQUL010000039.1:6475-7424 GCA_964420735.1 uncultured Gammaproteobacteria bacterium | reverse complement strand
GATCTCCATTTGAAACCGGTGTGGCGATAGTCGATGCGCTTGTTCCCTTAGGACGTGGTCAACGTGAGCTAGTCTTGGGTGACAGAAAAACAGGTAAGTCCTCATTTTTGTACCAGATCTTAAGCCACCAGGCAAAGCTTGGAGCAATTTGTATTTACGCCTCGGTAGGGCGTAAGCACAACGACATTGCTCAGTTTATGGAGTATGTAACAAAAACGAATATTTTGAATCAGTGTGTCGTTGTCTCGTCTGAGGCTAGTAACGCACCTGGGCTTATCTACTTAACACCGTTTAGCGCTATGGCAATTGCAGAGTACTTTCGTGATCAGGGGCACCACACTTTAATTATCATGGATGACTTGTCAACGCACGCAGCCGCTTACCGTGAGATGTCGCTAGTTGCGCGTCGCTTTCCAGGGCGAAGTGCCTATCCTGGTGACGTCTTTTATTTGCATTCAAGACTGATGGAGCGAGCTGGTAACTTTAATGTGAACCAAAAGCCAGTAAGTATTACTTGTCTGCCTGTAGCTCAGTCAGTTTTAGGTGACATCACCGGTTACATTACAACAAACTTAATGTCGATGACCGATGGTCATATTTTCTTTGATAACGATCTTTTTGATTCTGGTCAACGACCTGCTGTTAACCCCTTTGTGTCTGTAACTCGTGTGGGGTTGCAGGCAAACTCTGGAGCAAGTAGAGATTTGGCTCGACAATTGTCGTCGCTTCTGATTAGCTACAAAAACTTACTTGACGTGAGCCATTTTGGTGCTGAAATTTCAGCCCAAGCACAAGAAATCTTAAAAATCGGGAAGCAGCTCATGATTTATTTTACTCAGCCTCTAAATGTAACCATCTCACATGAGGTGAACCAATTTATTATCGCTCACTTGATGCATGGCACATGGAGGACAATGAGCGATGTTGAGCTTCCACAAACCCTCAAGGC
>CAYQUL010000039.1:0-6465 GCA_964420735.1 uncultured Gammaproteobacteria bacterium | reverse complement strand
AAGGCAATTATTAACAAAGCTGTGACAGACCAAGAATATATGAAGCTAATCACCGACACAGTTAACAAATCAAACACCATCGGCGACATCCTGGCTGTACAAATTCCACTTACATGAATAAACGACAACTATCCCAACAGATTGATCAGGTAAAACTTCTTGAAACAGTGACCAAAGCGTATGGCGAGATTGCAGCTTCCCGTATGAAGAAAACTCGTGATGGTGTTATTCAAGTTCGAGACTTTATCGACGGCATGAAAATTACCTTTGAAAGCGTTCGTCGTGAGTATATAGCCGAGTATGCTGACAAAAAAAGTAAAATTACATTCCTTGCTCACAACGGGAAAAAGGTTATCGTTCTTCTTTCATCAAATGCGGGCCTTTATGGGGACATCGTTAAATCAACATATCACTCGTTTTCTCAAGAACTTCAAAAAGACAACTATGAGGTTGCAATTGTAGGTAAAACAGGACTTGCCTTGTATAAGTCCCAGTTTCCAACCCGTGATGTTACTTTCTTTGAGATTCCTGATGAGAAAATTGAGTCAAGCGACCTTGTTCCCTTAATTAAACACATTGTTAAGTACGACGAGATACATCTGTTTTTCGGCAAATTTCAAAATATTGTGACCCAAGTCCCTTCGCAGATTGTCATCTCTTCTCATATTGACCTAACTAGCGCGTCTGACGGTGTGCCTCACACTAGGTACCTAATTGAGCCTGACAGTGCAAAAGTGTTGTCCTTCTTTGAGGCTGAAATATTTAGTGCGCTTTTTGATCAGTCGATTGCAGAGTCAATTTTAGCCAAATTAGGTTCACGAATTTTAGCTATGAACCGGGCCAATGACAACATCTTAAAAGAAAAAACAAGACTCTCGTTAAGGCGACTTGCCATTCAACATGCAGCTTTTGATCGCAAACAACGGAATAGTTTAGTGCCGCTATATAGTATTCTGTAATCTCTATGAACACCAATAAAACCGTACTTGAAGGAATTATACTTTCCGTAACCGGTCAAATTGTTGAAGTGGTTTTTGAAAAAGCGACCCCGGCCATATATGAGATCGTCCACTTGGTTAACGACCCTCATGTTCAGATGGAAGTATATGCCTCAGTTCGTGGAAACCAATACTATTGCATTTTATTGTCACCTAATACGTCAGTGAAACGAGGGGATGTTGTTGCAACAACTGGCGACAGTATGCGTTTTCCTGTAGGGCCTAATATGCTTGGACGCATGGTAAATCTTTTTGGAGACCCCCTAGACGGTCTAGGATCAGTTAAAACAAGTGATTACTGGCAGATCCGTGGTGGACATCGGAATCTGTCTAAAAAGTATGCCAGAAAGGATTTAATCGAGACGGGGATCAAAGTGATTGATTTATTTACTCCATTACTTAAAGGTGGAAAAGTCGGCCTTTTCGGCGGTGCTGGAGTAGGTAAGACGATGCTTTTGTCAGAAATACTTCATAACGTTGTCACTAACCCCAAAGAAGGTTTCGTTTCCGTTTTCGCGGGAGTTGGTGAACGAAGTCGTGAAGGCTTGGACTTGTATCAGTCGTTGCGTGACACCAATGTGTTGCGTGCATCAACATTAATCTTTGGTCAAATGGGTGAAAACCCTGCCGTTCGTTTTTTGTCTGCTTATGCTGGTGTTACCGCAGCAGAGTATTACCGAGATGTAATGAAAAAGAACGTTCTTTTCTTTATCGATAACATCTATCGTTTGGCCCAAGCTGGTAACGAGCTTTCAATGTTAACCAATAGCCTTCCATCAGAAGATGGATATCAGTCCACCTTGGAAAGTGAAATGGCAGAGTTTCATGAACGACTGGCCTCAACTGATGATGGTGTGATGAGTACCATTGAAGCAATCTATGTTCCTGCTGATGACTTGCTTGATTATGGTGTGCAGACTATTTACCCATATCTTGATTCAACCGTCGTTCTCTCTCGTGATGTGTATCAGCAGGGAATCTTGCCAGCCATTGACGTCTTAGCTTCAGCGTCCTCTGCCCTTGATGTTGAAATTGTTGGGGAACACCATTCAGAGGTTGTCTTGCTTGCCCGCAACCTTTTAAAGCAAGCCCAGTCAATGGAACGGATTGTTTCCTTAGTTGGCGAATCAGAGCTTTCAGCTGAAGACCAGATTGTGTACCGCCGAGCACGAAAGCTTAAGAACTTTATGAGTCAGCGGTTCTTCACGGCTGAATCTCAAAAAGGAATGAAGGGGTCATTTGTACCAAGAGAGACTACTATTCGCGATGTTAATTCAATTATCTCAGGTAAATATGATCAGCTCGCAGACGAAAAATTCTTGTTTGTAGGCTCACTTGATGAAATTTCAAAGTGATATGGCAGCTGCAATACTAACCCTTTCAGTTCGAACTCGAGAATCGCTTCTTTTTGAAGGGACTATTCGCTCGCTTACTGCCCACAACGACTATGGTAGGTTTGATATCCTTCCCGGTCACTCAAACTTCATTTCACTCATAGATGGGTTGATTTCATTTGTAACGGATGCAGGACTTGATCGAAACTTACGTGTTCAAAACGCACTGCTTACGGCAAGCTCCAACAAAATCTCCATTTTTATTGGTTTTAGGCATTGATTTTGGTCGGGGACCCGGGAGTCGAACCCGGAATCTCTCGCACCCGAAACGAGCACTCTACCATTGAGCCAGTCCCCGAATAAACCATATTTTAGGTCTAAAGACCACTGAACACAAATAATCCCCGTCATGCAAAATCTATCCACCCTTTCGTCTTGCGTCTTGTTATATCCTGTAATAGGTGTGGTATTAAAAGTTATCCACAATTTGGCTCTCAGGCATATATTGTCTTATAATTTAGCCTTTACAAAGGTCTATCCACCACATACAATTAAGTCTGTGGATACTTCAATAAATACCAGGGGAACACTCTATGTTGTTGCAACTCCAATCGGGAACTTTGATGACATGACCGCAAGAGCAATTAAGGTCTTGTCTTCAGTTGATCTGATTTATGCGGAAGATAGCCGAGAGACCAAAAAATTGCTGAGTCATTTTGATATAAATAGTTCTATTCTGACATATAACCAAAGGAACACTGTCCAAGTTCGCGACTCTGTCTTTTTAAGTCTTGTTACGGGAAAAGATGTTGCTCTTGTAACAGATGCTGGTACCCCAGGCGTAAGTGATCCCGGTGGGGAACTTGTGTCTTTCATTTCTCAGCAAGATCCTACTATATGTATTGTTCCTGTCCCAGGAGCTTCGTCAGTTACTGCCGCTTTGTCCGTTTCAGGCTTTCCAGGAGTTCCGTTCTTGTTTATCGGATTTTTTCCTAAGAAGGGAAGAACTGCCATACTTCAACAGATAAAGACCTTTGACGGGACGGTTGTTTTTTTTGATTCTCCGTTTAGGATAGTTAAGACACTAGAAATTCTGTCGCAGGAACTTCCTGAAAGCACTGAAGTTTTCCTTGCTCGCGAAATGACGAAACATTTTGAAACTTTTTATCGAGGAACTTTTGAAAAGGTGATGACTGACCTTAAAAACACACCAATAAAGGGAGAGTTTGTCTGTGCTCTCTGGGTTAAGCCTAAGAGAGTGAAAAAATAATTTAAACCACAAATACGGGCTAATTTGCCTGGGTACAAAATTGACTCTTGACACTTCACGCGTGAAAATCTATCTTAATTATAGATATCTGAAATGTTTGAAACATAACCTTCCTTTGGTGCACACAGGACCGTTATGAGGTATACCAAACTGTTTGTAAGTCTTTTTACATTAAAAATTTACGTTCTCTACTATCGAGGACAAAATAATAAAGGACGTCCTGGCATGAGCATTGATGCCAATGCAGTCTTACCTGGGACCATCCGCTCGCACGTTTCGCTTGAAAGTTTACGTTACACCTTTTTCCTGAATATGAGTTTATGCTTGACTGAGTCTTTAGTAGTTTGAGGGAAGTGTAATCAGTATTTTTGTTTGCGCGCCTTGGGGCGACTCAAGGCGCACTTTTTCTACCCCCAGCCATCAAGTGTGGCACTCTCACCGTTTCATCTATTTTTTACAACTTAGTAATATGGACATTTGCTCCCTATTTCCTTACCAATCTGTTATTTTGCTATAAGCGAAATGGTTTTTTCTCGACAAAAAAGTCCCCGGACATAGCCCGGGGAAAAACAACTTACAGTTTTACTTCTTGAGACGCCATTCTCTGCGATTTTCAAGATCACGCCCAAAGGTACGCCTAAATTGAATGAATCCTCTAAAGTTTGCGCACCAACCATATTCAACCAAGGATGGGGCCGCCTGCGCGTATGAAAAATACTCAGCCTCAGTCATTGCCCGTGCAACGTGCTCAAACGGACTAAAGTGACCTGAATCCTTCAACTGAAGGAACAGCCTGATGTCTTTTTCATAGTCATCAGTACCATTCATATTGTCGTATGAAACGCGCGCACAGCGAGCTACGCAAATCATGCGAGACAGTACTTCAACTGTTGCGATAACTGGACTTGCAGACTGTTCAAGCTTATGTCTTAAATCGTTTAGACGATTCAGGTCAAGACAATCTCCAAACGGTGTGTGCCATTGACCAGGCATAAGTACTGTTGGTTCAGACTCGTTTAAAGCGTCCAAAACCAGATAGGCCAATATTTGCATTTCGTTTTGTGCATCAAAATGGGCTCTTAATGCAAGAAAATTCTCCCACTCTGTGCTACTTATTATCACTTGATGCATCAGGAATGGCTCTAAAATGCGATTCACGAGTTGTTTTGAGATACCGATTTCATTCATCTCACTTACAGTCTCAACCGCTTTGTCACGAGCCTTAAGCCATATCTCTCTCCAATATGGATACTCGCTAGACTCCTTTGTAACCCATTCGTTTTGTGGCGCCTGCATGCCCTTGTGGGTACGAGGGAATCGGTTTGGAATAAATGGGTTACTCTTAACCGACTCAAGCATCTTCTTGACAGGGATCGCGCGAGAAGAGGCACTGTTACGAGAAAATAAACGATGGGTATTTAACTCTGCAAGTACAATACGAGGGAAGACAACCCGAATGCTTGTTAGACGATGTTGATGTGTGACAGAGTCCTTCTGATAAGAAACGATACTATCTGCCATCACTTCAGCCTGATAGTTCTCAAATGTCTGCATGACAAGTGCCTTTCAATAGGTTTTAAAAGTGCGTTACCGCACGTATCTTATCACTTACGGCTGCGCGAGAGAATGTGAAGTTTTGCTAATAATGCGTCATATATACTCGGCACCTTTGTACCTCGTTTATTTTTTTCTCACGGCGCGTGTCTGTCTTGCTGACTTACAAACGGAAAGATATCTTAAGGAAGGTACTAGATTTTGGATAAAGTCGATCGAATATCTTCAATCTGTTTTTTTGTTTCAGTCAAATGCATTGTGATAATTACCCACACTTCTTCCAGGTTTACCTCATCATATGTGTGGGTAATGATGTTTCGCAGGCCAATAATACTTTTCCATGGAACTAAAGGGTGATTTGTACGCACACTTTCTGGTAACTTTTTAGCTGCTTCGGCAATGATTTCTAGTCGGCGCAGAACTTTGTCTTGGACATCGTAACTTTTCTCGAAAGAAGAAAATGGTATATCGGTAATGTATTGTTCAATAAGATCTATTGAAAACAAAATATCATTTAAATAAACCCGTGGGTCCTTTTCCATTTTTTTACAAAATCTGTATTTGATTGGGAAGAATGTGTTCTTTTAAATCTGATTTGATCAAGCTATATTCAACCAAGTCAACGTTTCGTCCTAATGTTTTTTCAAGTTCCTCTTGAAGATCGATCTTTAAAGCTACATAGTCAAATCCATGTACGTCCTTCGGAAGTTCTACTAGCATATCAACATCACTGTTTTCTGTCATCTCTCCACGGATCGCAGAGCCAAAAACAGCAGCACGGACAACACCACGCCGTTGAAGTATCGGGATAGACAAATTTTTAATTAATTGAAGATCCATGCAAAAATTATAACATATTTCGTTGCCTGAAGGACCGAACACTACTCGCAATACCGCAAATTTTTCTGATTAGTGTCCCCGCCGGGAGTCGAACCTGGATCAGAGGTTTAGGAAACCTCCGTTCTATCCATTGAACTACAGGGACGTGTGTTTTAAGCTCGGGAGTGCTTATTTAAGACCTAGCCAATATAAATTTGGCGTAGATTTTTCAGCCCCAAAGTTTGTTAGAATTAACACTCTGTTTGTACTGGTTGAGGGGTAAGCGTAGGGAAAAATATAGTTACCTGAATAGATAACATTTCTGTTTGTTCCGTCGTAGTCAACAACCGAGATTGAGTCTTTTAAGGGAATTAAGAGATTGAGTGAGTTTGGTATCCAATAAAGCGCTTCACTTTTAGCACCGACTTCAAAATTCTTGTCTTCCTTTATGTCATACACATACGAGAGGCTGTCGGCAAGCTTTCGTGTC
>CAYQUL010000038.1:6487-8406 GCA_964420735.1 uncultured Gammaproteobacteria bacterium | reverse complement strand
TCTCTAGCCATGATAAAAGAATTTATAAGTATGTCAAGAAAACACTTGACTATTCATAGGTAATTAACTAGGCTAAGCTGTGATTACGAGAATCGTCGATTGGGTTAAAAATCATAAATTAACAATAGTTCTGCTTCTTGTCGCTGTGTATCTTGGTATAAAGCCCGTTAGCTCATTTTTAGGTATAAACAGTTATCAATCCCGTTTAACTCCTTCCATGGGTTCTGCATCAATGCCCGCAGATGTTCAATATGGTGCAGATGTTTCAGGTAAAGCCATGTTTGGAGGAGTTTCTGCACTTCAAACAAATTCATACGCCCCAACTCCTGAAATAACGAATCGTATGGTTATACAAAACAGTAATATGTCTCTCCTTGTTAAGGATGTTGTTGATGTTCGTAAGAAGATCATTGGTTTTGCTGAAAGCAACGGGGGATATATGGTTGATTCTGTAACTTCAAATCCACAGGACGCCCCAACTTCAACTGTTACTGTCCGTCTTCCTTCAGACAAACTAGATCAGGCGCTAGACTTGTTTCGAGGCTTGAGTATAAAAGTAGTTTCGGAAAATCTCGTTGGGAGAGATGTAACGGACCAATATGTAGATATAGACGCTCGTGTTGAAACACTTGAGCGAACAAAGGGAAAAATGGAGAGTATTTTGGCCCAGGCATCACAGATCTCCGACTTGACGACTGTAACCAGGGAAATTATTTCTTTGCAGAACCAAATTGATGCACTTAAAGGTGCTCAAAAGTCTTTGTCAGAAAACGCTAAAATGGCAAAAGTGACGGTGTATCTCTCGACTGACGAGATTGCTTTGCCATATGCGCCAAGTGAAACATTCCGCCCTGGAGTTATCTTTAAACTAGCCGTACGCTCAATGGTCTCACACTTGCGTTCAGTTGCGTCCCTCGTGATTTGGGTTGTGGTGTATTCAGTCATTTGGATTCCCGTCCTTGTTGTTGGGTACTTCTTGAATAGGAAATTTAAAAAACAAAATCTTAATTAATTCTTTTTCGATTGCAGCGTCTGCGAGGCAAGTATAGAATGAACTATCTATGTCTACCCCAGAAATTCTTCCACATCAACCTCAGCCAGTTGAAGTAAGCCATGTTGTTGAGAAGTTTGATATTCCAGAAACGCAACAGCAATTAGGAATTACCACTCCACCAGTGACCCCTGACCCAGTTGTGGTTGATGACAGGGTAATCGCGCAACCCGTTGTGACTCACCCATCTGATGCTTCTGTCTTTCAGGTTCCCGCCGACACAGGAGCAAAAAACCTGATAGAGCTTAAAAAGTTATCCAAGGGGGACAGCACACTCAGTAAAACTTGGTACGATGCTCAGTGGCTCCGAGAAATACAAAAGAAAATTAAACAAGGATTAACCGCTGTTTTTAGTCATTAACCCAATATGCCATCACCTGCCGCTACCGCAATAAGCACCTCTTTTGGAATTGATCCAATTGCAATTTTTGCGCTCCTTGGTGGACTCACCCTGGTCTTTGTTTTTGTTGGAGTTGCAGTTTGGTACCTCATGTCGATTTATCGTTTTAGAAATAGAGAAGAACGGTCCTTGTCGTCAGTTTTGTTGCTGGTTACTGTGTCGCGAAATAATGAAATCAAAATTGATGCGATGGAGCAAATGTTTGCATCTCTTTATTCAATTAAAAAAGGTGGATGGAAACAAAAGTTTGACACTCAGCCGATTATTTCCTTTGAAATTGTGGCACGACAGGAAGAGATAAAGTTTTACATTTGGACATTTAAGCCACTTCAAGACTTAGTTGAAAAGCAGATCCATGGAGCATACCCCGAGGCTGAAATTATTGAAGTGCCAGAATATAACATTTTCACACCTGATGGTCGTGTTGCATATAAATCTATGCAGCTTAAAAAAGATAACTTTTATCCA
>CAYQUL010000038.1:0-6477 GCA_964420735.1 uncultured Gammaproteobacteria bacterium | reverse complement strand
AAACATACAAAGAGCTCCCCACTGACGCGCTTTCTGCAATTACGTCAGCAATGGCCAAGATGGGCAAAGGTGAGGGTGCCGCAATTCAAATTTTAGTTTCCCCAGCTGACTCTTCTTGGCAGACCGCAGGTCGCAAGTTTATTGCTGAAACAAAAAAGCAAGAAAGTAACCCAGAAAAAGCTAAATACTCCGTTGGGGCTAAAGTGCTTGAGGCTATTGAAAACAAAATTAGTAAACCGGGGTTTGAGATTTCTATTCGAATTGTTGTTGTTGCCCAGACTGAAGAAATGGCAAAGTCTCATTTGTCTAACATCTCAACGAGTTTCTCTCAATTTGACGGGGAATATAACGGATTTGGGTCAAGAACTATTCGACAAAAAGGAAGTTTTGTTGAGGAATTTGTTTATAGGTACCACCCCATGATGCATGTCTTTGGGAACCATGAGTCAATTCTTAACGCTGAAGAGATCGCAACGGTCTTCCACTTCCCAAATAAACTTGTTACCACACCGCACATAGTCTGGCTTAACGCAAAACAGGCACCTGCGCCTGCACAGATACCAAATGAGGGCTTGTACCTTGGCTTAAGTAACTACAGAGGGGTAAAAAGGCCGGTGTATATGTCTGACTTTGATCGACAACGCCACACCTACATAATTGGAAAAACTGGAACTGGTAAATCAAAGTATTTGTTGGAACTGATGAAGCAAGACATTAGGGCTGGACGAGGATTGTGTTTCATCGATCCGCACGGGGACGCTGTTGAAGAGCTCTTGCAGTATATTCCACCAGAGCGTGCAAATGATGTGATTTATTTTCGACCAAGTGATGTTGATCGCCCCATGGGATTAAACCTCCTTGAAGCAACCACTGAGGATCAAAAACATTTTGTAACAACTTCAATTATTAATTTAATGTATAAGCTGTTTGATCCATATAAAACAGGTATCGTTGGACCTCGGTTTGAACATGCAGTCAGAAACGCCATGCTTACAGTAATGAGTGAACAGGGTAACACCTTTATTGAAGTCATGCGTATTTTGACTGACTCAAATTATGTAAAAGAAATGTTACCTAAAGTTACGGACCCAATAGTTAGGCGCTATTGGACGGACCAAATTGCACAGACATCTGATTTTCACAAATCAGAAACGTTAGACTACATTACCTCTAAGTTTGGTCGTTTTGTGACAAATAAAATGATTCGAAACTTAATTGGACAATCAAAATCATCTTTTAACTTCCGAGAGATAATGGATACAGGCAAGATTCTTTTGGTTAATCTTTCAAAAGGGGAGCTAGGAGAGGAAAATAGTAGTTTCCTAGGTCTTATTTTAGTGCCGCGAATTTTAATGGCTGCGATGAGCCGAGCTGATATGCCTGAGGAGGAGCGTCGAGATTTTTACTTGTATGTTGATGAGTTCCAAAACTTCGCAACTCCTGACTTTGCTCAGATACTTTCTGAGGCACGCAAATATCGCTTAAGTTTAATTGTGGCAAATCAATTTGTCGGTCAAATTGATGAAGAAATAAAAAACGCAATTTTTGGTAACGTTGGGACAATCATCAGTTACCGGGTTGGTGTAAGTGACGCTAATTATCTTGCCCATGAGTTTGCTCCAGTCTTTAATGAGGATGACCTGTTAAATATTGAAAAATATCATGTGTACATTAAGACAATCGTTAAAAACGAGCCTGTCCCACCATTTTCAATGTCTCTTGCCAGGGATCTTTCAGAAACTGCCAAAGAGATGAATCCTGAGGTTGCTCAAATAATTAAAGAAATGAGCCGTATTAAATATGGACGAGATGCCAGGCTTGTTGAGGCTGAAATTGGAAGACGCTCAAACCTCTAGCCAACAGTTTGGTATAATAGCTTCAATTCCCAGGGTCATTCGTTCAATGGCAGGACGGTATTCTTATAAAGTACTAACGATGGTTCGATTCCATCATGACCCACAAAAAATTGCGGTTATATAACCGCCAAGTTTAGCGATTTACACCCCAAGTTCATCTGCTTACTTTTTAATTATTCTGATTAGCGGTACTATTTGAATATGAAGCCGATTGATAAGGGTGAGCAGCTTTCAGTGTCTGATCTTTTAGACAAACTTGGGGTAACAAAAGAGCAGGGGTTAACCGCCTCCGAAGTTGCAAAGCGTATCAAAGCAAACGGCAGTAACCAGATACAGGCATCTAAAAGGGCTCACATTGTCATTGAGTTTCTCCATAACTTCTTAAATCCACTGATATTGATACTTCTTGCGATCGTTATTATCTCGTTTATCCTTGGTGACAACCTAAATGGGGTCATTGTATTAATGATGCTAACTTTAAGTGTTGGCCTTAACTTTTATCAGGAACACAAAGCGAGTAATGCGGCAGAACGACTTCAGGAAGGGGTCGCGTTAACAGCAATGGTACTGCGAGAAGGGAGAGAAGAAAATGTCAAAGCAAAAGATATTTGTGTTGGGGATATTCTTGTACTAAACGCCGGTGACCTAATACCAGCTGATGCGAGAATACTCGAATCAAAGGACTTTTTCGTTAATCAGTCAAGTTTGACTGGGGAGGCTTTCCCCGTCGAAAAAAGTGATGCAGATCCAACTGCTAAAGGAGATGACATAACAAGCCTTACCAACATCTTATTCTCTGGGACAAGCGTAATTACTGGAACTGCACTCGCAGTTGTTATTGCGACTGGTGCTTCAACTGAATTTGGCAAAATAGCCACTGATCTTTCACAAACAGAACAGGATAACAACTTTACACATGGAGTGAAGCACTTTAGCTACTTTATTTTGAGAATTGTTATCGTGTTTGTCTTGTTTATCTTTGCAGTAAACGCACTTATTAAACATGACTTTTTGGAGTCATTGACATTTGCTATTGCTGTAGCTGTAGGACTAACCCCTGAGTTTTTACCAATGATTATGACGGTCACTATGGCAAAAGGTGCAGTACTTATGGCGAAAAAAGGCATTATTTTTAAAAAACTCACGGCAATCCCATCGTTTGGAAGTATGAATATTTTGTGTACTGACAAGACTGGTACCTTAACAGAAGACAAAATTACCCTCGTTGAATACCTTGATATTGAAGGAAATCACTCACCTCATGTTCTTGAGATGGCATACGTAAATAGCTCAATGCAAACAGGAATAACTAATCCACTTGATCAGGCGATCTTAAATTACAAAAAACTTGAGTTAGGAGACTACAAAAAAGTGGACGAGATACCATTTGATTTTCAACGGCGAAGAATGAGTGTTGTCGTGCAAAACAAAGAAACGCGACTGCTCATTACCAAAGGCGCCCCTGAGTCAATGCTTTCTCAAAGCTCCTTTATTAGGCACAATGGAAAATTAAAGAGGATTGACCACAAAATGATGGAGCGCTATAAAGCGCAATATGAAAAGCTAAGTAAAGAAGGGTATCGAGTGTTAGCTCTTGCTACAAAGGAAATTACAGAGAAGAAAAAAATCTATGATACAGAGGAAGAACATGACTTAGTCTTGTCAGGGTTTGCTGCATTTCTTGATCCAGTCAAAAAGAATGCGAAACTTGCAATCGATCAACTTGAGCAGATTGGTATTGAAGTTAAGGTTATAACAGGGGACAACGAGTTGGTTACTCAGAAGGCGTGCGATGAAGCAGGTATCCTTGTTAAGGGAATTTTGCTTGGCAGTGATATTGGGCAAATGAGTGATCATGCCTTAGAGTTATCTGCCACAAAAACAACAATTTTTGCCCGGTTTTCGCCTGCTGAAAAGGAGCGAGTAATTAAGGCGTTGAAACGTGCCGGAAATGTTGTTGGATATATGGGGGATGGAATAAATGATGCACCATCAATTAAAGCAGCTGACGTTGGGATTTCGGTAAATAACGCGGTAGACGTTGCAAAAGAGTCAGCAGACTTCATTATGACTCACAAGAGCCTTCTTGAACTGAAAGATGGAGTAGTTGAAGGTCGTATTATTTTTGGGAACACGATGAAGTACATCATGATGGGTTTGTCTTCAAATTTCGGTAATATGTTTTCTGTTCTTGGAGCCGTTTTGTTTTTCCCATTTCTACCTATGCTTCCTATACAAATTCTTTTAAATAACTTCTTGTATGACCTTTCTCAAATAACCATTCCAACAGACAATGTTGACGCTGAATACTTAAAGACGCCAAAACGATGGGATATTACATTTATTCGTCGATTCATGTTTATTTTTGGTCCAATTAGCTCACTATTTGATTTTCTTACCTTTTATGTTCTGTTTAACGCATTCAGCCACGCTCCAAACGCTTTCCAAACCGGATGGTTTATGGAGTCACTTGCGACTCAAACACTTGTGATTCACATTATTAGAACGAGAAAAATACCATTTATCGAAAGTCGTGCGAGCTTGGCATTAACGTTTTCCACAATTGCAATTTTAATCATCGGGTGGGTCATTCCTTTTACTAAAATCGGAACGTTCTTTAGTCTGACGCCATTGCCGTTCAATACGATTCTGCTCTTAGGGGGAATAGTTGTCTGTTACCTAGTGGTTGTTGAGTTTGGGAAAAGACTGTTTTATAAGATCTCAGACCGTTCGTTTGTTCGTGCAAGTTCATAAGCCCATGGTACAATTGCCCCTATGGAATACCACAAATTAACGAGAGAGCAGAAAATTGCTCGACTAAAAGAGGAGCAGGAGCAGCTTCGAGAGAAATATAATAAATTGTTTAAAACGTTTCGTGGAGTAATTCATGAAGACTCGTCAAGCGAGATGAAGTACACTATGATTAAAGTAATGGAAGCACATTTAGCTTCAATTCACGAAGAACTGCTTATCTTGGAAGCCCCAGACCAAAAGTAATTTGCACTAAAAAACCGCCTCGCGGCGGCTTGAGTGTTTTTGCAAGGGATTGTCCTTACAGTGTTTCAAGCTTTTGCTTCTTTCCAGCCTCGTTAATTCCAGCAAGTTCTACATATCTTTCAGTGGTAGAAATTCTTCGGTGTCCAACAGCTTGTGAAATAGTGACAAGGTCAACACCACGCTTTAAGTTTTCGACAATAAAAGTGTTTCGAAGGTCATTAACTGAATAATTTGGCATTTCAGCCTTAAGCATATATCGGTCAATTGCTGCACGAATATTGCGTACGGCCAATTGTTTCCCGTTTTTACTGACAAAAAGGAAAATAGATGCATTGGTATTTGGTCGAACTCGAAGATAGTCTTCAATTAAGAACCGAGCTGCACTATTTAAAACAACTGTTCGTCCAGGTTGTGTTGCATAAGGCTCAATCGTGATCTCATCATGCGCAACATGCTCAAGCTTTAAGTTTGCAACTTCAGAAATTCTCATCCCTGTTTGCAAAATAAGCTCAATAATTGCGGCAATTCGAAGGTCTGACCTAACAATATCTCGCAAATATCGGTATTGTGCTTCAGTCAAAAACTTAGGTGCACTAGCCTCAATTTTGGGGTGACTTACTTCACGAGATGGGTCTGTACTTAATGCTTTGTTTTCTTTAAGCCATCGGAAGAAGGTCTTAATGGCATTTAGTTTTCGTGAAACGGACTTTGCTGTGTACTTTTGATTGATGAGGTAGTCACGGAAAGCTTCAATACTTTCCTGTGTAACTTGATCTACCGTTTCTTTCTTTTGTTCTGAAAGGAAAGCGACCAGTTGTTCTAAGTCAGCACGATAAGCTAACACCGTTGCAGGGGATCGGTGCTTCTCTTTAAGGCTCTCAACGAACTGAGGAACCCAGCTTTTAATCGTTTCGTTTTGTGAATTCATACGTTTATGTGACTCAAGCAGGTATAATATCACAGTGAAAATCTCTTGTCAACACTATGAGACTACTATCCAGATTTTTACCCTAAAGTATAGGATTGCTACTAGTATATATGCATAGAACGAAACATGTCAATAACAATAGAATATGGGAGATTGGGCAGCGCTGGATCCTCGTTATTGGTGCAATTATCGTCACCATATCTATTTTTCGAAATGCAACTTTTCTACTGAAATCTCAAAGTGAGCTTGCCAATGCCCAAGCAAAGCTTAAAACCCAACAAGCTGAATTTGACCGTTTAAAGCAAACTGTCGCTCAGATGAGCACCGATACCTATCAAGAGACAGTTATAAGGGATAAATTGGGGCTGGCGCAAGAAGGGGAACAGGTTATTTTCCTGCCTGAAGATGCCCAACTTATAGCTTTGTCACCCCGTAAGAAGCAAATTACTCAAGAAACACTACCAGACCCAAATTGGAAAAAGTGGGCAAAATTGTTTTTGTAGGCTAAAAATGCTACACTGTACCTCGTTTGCAACATGCGGCGTGGTGTACGGCGCACAGGAGGCTCATAATCTCTTTGACCGGGTTCAATTCCCGGCGTCGCAACAAATTACAAGAAAGCTCTCAATCAACTGAGGGTTTTTTTGTGCAAAGTAGCTGTATTCGTCATGAGCGAGAATTAGAAGTAAAATGTGC
>CAYQUL010000037.1:0-8550 GCA_964420735.1 uncultured Gammaproteobacteria bacterium | reverse complement strand
GGACGATTCGCTTCAAAGATAATTCGCCAACCCTTAATTATTTCTATCATTTCATCTATAATATGATTTGAAATAGTAAAAGTGTTGTTCACCGAGATATATATTAAACATGGGGTACCATTTAAATTGAACTTCATGTAGTATGGCTGTATGGAGCCAGTTGTAACAAACACCACAACACCTGAGACGAAATCTGATTGGAATCCAAACGAAGTACAGGCAGTTGTTCTTCCACAAGTAGAAAGCGTTTCCCCAGTATCCACTGAAGAAACAGTCACCAACATGGTTTCAGAGGAACTACCTATTCAAGAAGCAGCATAAGTGATCGTTTCCAATTCAACAACCGAAGCGCTCTCTGTTCAACCTCCAGTTGCTGAGAGTACCTTTACTCCTCGAGCTTATACAGAACTTAATGAACCAAGCCTTCCATTAGGTATTTCTCTTAGTGACTTACAGCCAAAGGTAGAAACTCCTCAAACACCGGCACAAGAGGTACTCCTTCCAGTTGCATCAGCTGCAAAAACAGAGACAAAGACGGGTGCTTGGAACACGATAAAGTCCTTTCTTTCTTTTGGCAAAAAATCATAGAAAATAAGACTAAGTGTTAATTAAAGTGTGTCGTTCTTTTGCTTCTTTGTGATCAAAAAACAGCTTTCCTTTCCCTTTTGTCAAAATTTGAGTATAATTACGTGTTAATTCTTTTGAGCTCGTAGCTCAGCGGCAGAGCAACAGCCTTTTAAGCTGATGGTCGTGGGTTCGATCCCCACCGGGCTCACTGAAGTATTTACAGAGGAACTGAAACCGATACAAATTGCTGGGTTGGGTTGTAAGCGTTGTACCTAACCTTAAATACGTTGTTCACGTAAATATCAAAACTCCCCATTTCAGGTCTTCTGATTGTTAAGATATCAACTGAGGAAGCTGTTGTTGTAAACGTAACCGTTCTTCCGTCTGTTGTTGTATATCGAAATGGTGAATTGCTCTCACCTAAACTTCCCGAATATGTCCAACCGGTTGAATATGCAAATCTACTTGAATTCACTTCTGTTTTTGTTGCGCCATTTTCTTTTATGCCATCAAAAATGACATATCTCCGACTCGAACTGTTTCGTCGTGCGACAATTCGAACGGTCTTCGTAGCTGGTGTCGGAGTTGGCGTAACTGTTGGTGTTGCTGTAGGCGTTGGTGTTGGGGAAACGGTTGGTGTAGGTGTAGCAGTTGGCTCAATTGTAGGAGTAGGAGTTGCTGTAGGCGTTGGTGTTGGGGAAACGGTTGGTGTTGGAGTAGCTAGGACAATACCGGCATTAACTAGGAGTTCAGCATCAGTAAAAGGAACAAAGAGGGTTGTGTTTCCATTAGCAAGTGCTGAACCTAAGAGATTTGCCATAAATCCAGATGCGACTGTTCCCATGTGCCCAACACTGTCACCAAGTTGCAAGTGGTGTGGTTCGTCGCCATGAACAACAGCGTTAATTGCTTCTCCCCCAACAATAATATTTCCATTTGCATCAATTCGAGCAAGAAGAGAACTGCCAAATTCCCCAAGATCAACCAATATAATTCCACGACTTGTTGCAAGTTGTGTTAAGCCTTGGTTAATTTGATTTATCGCGTTTGTAACCCGCTGCCTTTTGGTGGCATCAGGAAACTGCTGCATAAAGTCAGCTGACATTCCTGGGTCCGCATAATTCATAAGGATTACTTGTGCACTGCCAGGTTGCTTTAATGTGTCTACTGCTGTCGTGATATTAGAAATAATTCTATTTACTTTCGTTTGAAGATCTGCATCAGAAAGTGTTCCATTATAAACCTCGGTATAGGTGCCATTCCACGTATGAAAGTCATTTGAACCGATAAAAATAAAGGCGTAATCAATTTCCCCTGCTGATATTTGCAGAGATAACCCGGTGTGTTGCCCGTTTTGTATCATTGAGTCACTCGTTGCCCCTGACCGAGCCCAGTTATTTTTGTAACCAGTTCTTCGCTCTCCACCCCAAGTGCCCCAAACACCCAGGTCAAACCCTTTTTTTGTCACTAGCAATTCATCCCAACTTAAAGTGGTTGCTGCATATTGGGTTCCACCTGCACGATTGTCATCTGCACGATACTCATCGGAGTTACTATCCCCTATGATTCCAATTCGCACACCCGCAGCTTTTGTAGATGAACTAAAACTGAGTGTAAGGACAACAGAAGAGACAATGAGGAGGAAAGTTAAAACTATGTTTATAAACCTTCTAGACATAGGTTATTTATAGCATGGTGTATTAAATACGCAATATCCAGTTATCATATAGTAATCTTCAAGACAAACAAAAAACTATGCGATTGAGCGTACCTATTATATAATACCCAAGTGAATACAGTGCCGAATCGTCTAAAGGCAGGACATGGGACTTTGGATCCCAGTATCTAGGTTCGAATCCTAGTTCGGCAGCAAGTCAGAATTCTTCATGTTTCTTATATGTGAGAAATATATAATAATCATATTAGTGAACATTGCAGAATGAAATCAAAAATCCTAAAGAAGAAGATACTAGTCATCATAATCGTTGTAATTTTGACTACAGTCTTTGTTATTTGGAAAGCACTTCAATTCACAAAAGTTCAGAGATTCCCTCAGTATGTACCGACAATAGTCAGCGATACATCCCAATATCTTTTATATAGGGATAATAATACAGGGATACAATTTTTATACTCAAATAAATATAGACTACAAACGAGTTCTGATGGATCCCTGGGATTTCAGTACAAAAATAATAATCTTGAAAATTCACTGGTAAATATTATGTTCATCGAAGTCCCGGTTGATGCGTCCTTACCAGAATACGCAATTGAAAGATATACAAATTGGTTGGGAGGGTCTTGGTCCGGTAATAAACTCGATGCAGGCAACAGATATAAAAGAAATATTCTTAATCACGTTGTCTTTAACTTTACAACACCACACAAATTTACTGGCTTTGAAATATACCTAAATACAAATACTGAGAACTTAACCAAAAATGGAATTGAGGGTAGACAATTGTGGGGACCACTCTTCGTTGTTGTTTTACCAAACAAGAAGCCTAACACTGGAACGTTATTCTACGCTCATGGTTTTTTGGTATCAACAGGAGATGCTATTGGTATATTAAAAATGGCACTCAACACACTTGAAAAGACACAGTAGAATAATTCTAACGTCGTCCCATATTGTCAGCAAAAAAAGAAAAAGTGATAGGAACCAGGCTGACAAGGTTTTGCTAGTACTGTAAGTCGTTTTGTTGTTGCAAGGCACTGAATCAATCAGTGCCTATGTTATTGCTACTCTCTTGGTGTAGTGAAGGTGTGATTTGCATCAAAGACATAGTTCTTCTCTTGACTCATTACTTCATAAAAGTACTGGGTGTCTGGCGTAAGGTTTGTAAGTATAACTTCGTGGTCTGTTACCCTGTCTTGCGATTGATTGTCTTGTCCAAAGTCAGCCGTCAGTCCGTAATTTACTTTCGTTGTTGCCGGGTTATTTGTTTTCCAAGTGACCTTTGCACTTGTTGCACTTAACTCCTCTACCTTCACATCAGAAATAACGAGGGTCTCAGTTACAAACAGATACCCAACGTTTACGATTTTGTATCCAATGGTGTCTGAAATATCTGTTACCTTGTCGCCAACGGCCACTGCCAAGTTATTACTTGCCGACTGGATACTTGCTACTGCATTACCCAGATTAGTTGTAACTTGGGCAAGCATGGTTGCAGCACCATTTATCCCTGAACCAATACCAGCTAACACAGAGTTTGCAATACCCGTTGTGCGGTCAGCCAAAAAGTTAACACCGTTTGCAACTGATTGCACTGACCAGGTAGTTATCTGAACTGACAGCGCCACTGCCCCTGTACCAACTCGGACAAGTGCCGTGACACTGACTACAAACTTCTCTGCAACAAAGGAGACGGCAGACCCTGTTGCTTTAAATATGCCAGACAGGGCAGAAGCTATGGTTGTGGCAATGACCTGAAAGAAATTCGGGCCAGTGGACACGGGACCTCCGACCGACTTTTGTGATACGGGAGTAGGTTTAGGTGTAACTGACACACTTGGAGTTATGGAAGGAACAGGACCGGCAACAGGAGTTGGCTTGACAGTTGCAACTGGTTTGGCTGGCTCACCCACTTCAGTCGTCAGAAGCAAATGGAAGCTTAAGTCAGGAGAAATATTCCCTGCATTATCTTTTGATTGAATGGAGACTATATATTCTCCGTAGGAGAGTTTGTCTGGAGTCCAGGAGAACCTTCCGTTAGCATCAGTTGAAAGACTTGTGGTGAGAAAATTGCCAAAGGTTGAAAGTGAAGTTGAGTTAAAACCTTTTCGATCAAATCTAATTTGTACCGTTCCTGGCTCTGAGGAAACACCAACCAATGAGGGCTTAAGCGTCGTGTAATACCAGTTATTCTGCGCTGCATCGAAGGGAACAGCCCCAAGCGAAGACAGTGTAACGGTTGGGCTCTTGCTATCAAAATAGACATTTCGTGAAAAACCTTGAGCGTTACCTGCACTGTCTACCGCTTTGACAGTCCAAACGTTTTTGCCTTCAGCGAGACGTCCAAAATTGTCTGACTGGGCCCAATCAGATGAGTCTTTTGTGTACAGTGAAATGTAGTTATTAGTGGTATCACTATCTGAAAAGTTTTCATAATGTACTACAAACTTGTTTGTCACATAGTCACTTGTTCTAACGGACGGAATGTTGTCTAAGCTAAAAACCTGGCCAGTCTGACTTGAAACAACAAATTGGTATTTTGAAATGGAACTGTCCCCATTACTTTTCCAGCTAAAGGTAGGGCGATCTGAGGATACGTTGGAGTTGTCCCCTGGGGAGTCTAAGCTCACGTTAAGTGTAGAAATTGTTTCAAATGAAACATCAGAAACAGTTGGGGTTACATCAGTCCTGGTTGTCTCAAGGGTTAACTGATACTGAATGTAGCGATGCCCATCAACAACACAAAGGTTACTCGACATATCAACCCCTGATGTCAATGCAGTGCAACTTGCAAAAGTAGGAGCAGCACTCATTGTTGATGAGTTGGATGTTCGAGCCTTCACGGAAACAGCAGTACCCGTTGGTAGTGTCTTGCTTAAACTCACCACTCCCCATTCACTACTTACCCCTGTGTCAAAAATTGATGATGTAATAGTTCCACTTGAGGCATAATTGTTTACACTCACGTTATCGATATACACAGTCTTTCCAGCTTTGGCTTGTACACCATAATTTCGTGCAGAGGCACCACCGGTTACAGTACCCGTTAACTGGTACCAGCCCCCACCAACAGAAGTGTATGTTGTTGAAACAGTGCTTCCGTTATAAAAAAGCTGCGCATCTGAGACAGTAACTGCACTGCCGTCGGTATATGCATATGCAGTAAGATTATATGTATTAGTGTCACCCACATCTACACTTTGAACAGAGTTAACTGCATTACTTGGATCTGCAACAATTCTCATGGAGGCAGTGCCCGTATATTTTGTGGTGGTATCCCGAGTTGCGGTGTATCCGTTATAGAGTTGAGATATTTCATCGACGGTTAAAACGCGGTTATACAGACGTACATCATTGATCATCCCTGACCAAGGACTGGTTCCACCACTAGTATTTGTAACACCAATAGCAGTTGTTGTTGATACTAAATTAGCAGCCCAAGTACCTAATCCCGTCTGAGTGGAACCAGATTGCGCACCATTGATATATGCTTTTACTTGGTCATTTGATTTGCTCCAAGTAAATACAACTTGAAACCAGTTTGTACTTCCACTCAGAGATGTATCCGCGACCTGTTTGACTGTTCCACCAGCAAAGTACCGAATTTGTATTTGATTACTTGTAGTGGTTTTTTGAATGACCAATCGATTATTGGAGCCATCGCCTATTTCTGCAATATATCTAGTTGTAGCGTCAGTCCAAACTCCTGCATTTGCAACTTTTGCCCATGCGACTAATGTTCCTTCACTAGGATTAAATGAGCTGTTTAAATCACTACTATAGATATTCACAAAATCATTTGTCCCATCAAAAGTGTATGCATTGGTGAGGTGGCCACTGGCAGTGGAACCTAAAGTAACTCCGTTTGTTGCGAGACCAGCAAGGGGATCTACTTCCGTTACAGAAACGTCATCAAATTCAACATATCCAGCGGTATTAGCATTTTCGTATAACCGCAATGGTGTGCCTGAAGCAATAAATGTCGTATCAAATTCTTGCCAGCTCGTAGAGGTAGTGCCCGTCCATCTATTGGTCACGGAGTCACTGACCAGTGGTGCATATGCCCCACTGGACTTGGCATATCCATGGACACGATATGTTTTGCCAACTACAAACATAGTCTGTCCAGCATTTGGGAAATTTGTCCCATTGTATGCCACCCGAAGTAATTGTGTTCCTCCATGAGGTGAAGTAGTCTCCTTTGTTAGAGTAGCATTTTGTCCTGCCACCCAATACCCAGTCCCACTGGTTTCCATATTGCCGTCAAGGGTGGAAAGAATTTCATCACTTCTTATCCCCGTGTCGAGCGACACCACCACATCATCAAATTCCACATACTGGCCAGCTGAACTGGCATTTGATCCTAGTCTAACTGATGTTGTTGTAGCAACTAAAATAAAATCAAAGGGTTGCCAAGTAGTACTTGAGGTTCCCCCAAATGGTAGAGTTCCTGTCGTGCCTGCGAACGGTACGGCTGTTCCATCAGATCTGGTAAATCCACTAATTCGATATGTTTGACCAATTACCAAAACGGCTTGAGTCGCACTTGGGTTAACGGCAGAATTGTAGGTTACTCGTAGTACTTGAGAACCACTATGAGGTGTTGCACTTTGTTTTGTTAGAGTAGAATTCAGTACTGTCCAGCTGGCCACACCTGCAGTTTCCATATTTCCATCTGTCAGAAGCTGGTTTGGTGTGGCATTGGAAGCGGGGATGTTTACTTGTTTAACTGAAACATTATCAATATTTCCTGTGAAAGTAGACCCGGCAGTGATGAAAAAGGCGGTTGATCCTGAGCAAATAAGTGTTTGTGTGAAAGTTCCGTCGGTGTTCCTGGTTGTTGGACCAGACGTTGTTCCGACATAAGCGGCAATTGTGCCTGATGAATAACCTGAGATTGTATATGTAATTTGATATGCTTTTCCCAGCACAAGTGGTATCGCTGTAATAGGGTTAACCCCTTGTCCACCTGCAACAGAAGAGAAGACAGCCACTCCACCAGCGATTGTTACTCCTGTCCCCTTTGTCCATAATGTGTCCGTGTCGAAGCCTCCATTTATGATTAGTTCTCTTCCTGTCCCAACTCCTGGATTTTGAACTCTACTATAGCTTTGAGTTGTAGTTGTGTCGTCAAGTGGCCAAGCTGCAACAGCTCCACTGTCAGCTGCAAAGCTTGTGTCAGGAAATGTTCCTGTCTCAGTTGTTTGGCTCCAACTTGAAAGGTCTGTCTCAAACCCAGTGTTTGAAAGTTTTTCAGAGTTAGTTAGGGTTACCTGCCCTGCAGTTGAGGTGGTAACAGAGGCAGATGAGTCAAATTTAGCAGTATCAGACCAATTGGTCTGACCACTTCCACTACTCCAATCAGTCTGTGTCCAGGTTGATGTTGCAGCAACTGCAATATTTGCTCCAATAGAAAGCGCCTGACCAATTAACAGAAGAAAGACAAGAAAAACATGTCCTATCTTTTTCCTTAACAAAGAGTGTTTATTTGTAGTCTGCTTCATAGATATAATTCTACCTAATATCACTATATCAAATTGGAGCTTTGAAAAAAGTTGTTTCACCAACTTCACAAAAAAATGAAGACCATTACGAAAAGCTTATGTGTTTTATGTCTCAGTATACGACGGCGTTCCCTGTAATAACTACTTGCGTGTCTCTTTAAAGAGTCGGTAAAAAATAAGGGTTCTATCAAGCACTATGATTGTTGTAAACCAGATAAACCCTGCAACATACCCCCCTAACACATCTGAAGGGTAGTGCACCCCAAGGTAAATACGACTTAACCCAATTAACAGGACCAAGCAAATTGAAACAATAGTCACAACGGTTGTTATTGTTTTGCTTCTGGTAAAGTGAAAGGCAAAATACGCAATCGTTAAAAAGAAAATAAATGAATCCATACTGTGCCCTGAAGGAAAACTAAAATTTGTTTCAGTCACCAGTGCAAATTCCCCTGGTCGAGGCCGCTGAACAATGAATTTAAGAAGTGTGTTAATGCCTGCACCCATTAACACCATAGCTGAGTAGATAACTGCCTCTTTCCGGTGTTTCGTTAAAACCAAATATCCCAAAACAATAACTGATCCAATAACAACTCCAGTTGACCCAATCATACTAATAACAATCATCACATCTGTAAGGGCGGCTGACCGCAAGCTTAATACCAATTGTGTAATTAAACTATCAAAGAAAAATCGCTGTTCAGATAACACGGTGTGGCTCAGTTTTGCAAAAAAAAGGGCAGAAAAAGAAGTTAATACAACACCAACAAAAATTTCGATAAAAAGAACCATTCCCACATC
>CAYQUL010000036.1:5820-8604 GCA_964420735.1 uncultured Gammaproteobacteria bacterium | reverse complement strand
GCCTTGGTAGGCTTTTACCCTACCAACTAGCTGATGGGCCGCAAGCCCCTCTCTCGGCGCCGTTGTATTACTACAAAAGCTTTCATCTTACGATCTTATGCGGTATTAACCCGTCTTTCGACGAGGTATTCCCCTCCAAGAGGCAGGTTCTTACGTGTTACTCAGCCGTTCGCAACTCTAACTAGTATTGCTACTAGTTCTCGTTCTACTTGCATGCCTAAGGCACGCCGCCAGCGTTCATCCTGGGCCAGGATCAAACCCTCAAAAAGTAGACGTTAAATTTCTATGACTTTTCGAAATTTAGGTCCTCACTTCCGAACTGCATATTGAGATGTCAAAGTTCAAACAATTGGTATTAAATGACAAGTTACAAAACACGAACAAAATAATATACGTACCGGTCCTTCTAACTTGTAACTTAAGGCCAATTGACCTCGCGAACTGAAGTTCGCTTTGAAGTTGTTACTAGGCAGTATGGAGACAAACTCCACTTACCAAGAAGTTAACTGTTAAGGGCTATTATAGCCAGCCTCACACCAAAGGTCAATGGGTATTAGCCTCACCAAGTGAGTGTCACCAAAAAGCCCAAAAATGCTGTGTTTTTGTTATAATAACTACAGTACAAATAATTATTTGGAGCTGGACATGAATATCTTGGTAGTTCTAGCAATCGGTCTTGTTTCGCTTGTCTTGTCTTTCGCTCTTTATCTTGTCGCACGACAGCTTCCATCGCCGCTAAATGTCATTGTTTTCGGCGTTTCAGTGTTTTTTGCCATTGGTGGCTGTTTGGTTTGGGTGGTCCCAGCACTTCCCTTCACCATACTTTTTGTATGGGTTTTTAGAGACAAAATTGGTCAACACACTGCCTGGGGTTTTAAAGGGTAAATAAGAGGCGCCGCTCAGGCGCCTCACTCACACAAAACTTACGACACATAGCGATCGGTCCGAACGCCGTAGATTTGTTGGTGTATCAACTGAACCATTTCAAAAAATGCAAGTTCAAACATATCAGCGTGATCAACCAATTCATTTCTAGTTAGTCGCATCTGATGCCAGCTTTCAGGGTCTTGTGTTAAGGCAACAGAAGACAAACTTGGGTCAAACACCAGATAGGGAGCATTTTCTCTAAAGTAGATAAATACCTGCCCATCTGAAATAAATGACCTCATATTTCCCCGCTCATCACGATCACCAAACTCATCATCTTTGCCTGAAAACTCGAGTAACACCCGAGAGGCCGCAAAACATTGATCGAGTAAATGCCTTGCGCTGACCAATGAATCAAATGTGATTTTCAACGGGATTCTCCTTAACGACTCCTTATTCCTTGTCGCAATTGTATTACAAAAAGACAAAAAATAGGAAAAAGAGGGTAACAATTGACCTGTGTCGTATACTGCAGGTACGCAAAATATAGGTAAATGTGGAGGTAAGTGCCGTGATTCCCTATAGACGGTATCTTGAAGTGCTTGCACTTACCGAGATGAAAGCAATTTCGCTCGGGGGGAAAAAAAGTGAAACGAGTGAAGTAAGAATACCCGCTACAATGACCGTGTACCGAATTTGGTTTAAACACGAAGGATTGCGGATCAGTATTGTTAATGCATATCGCGAACGAAGTCTCGCACCGGCTGTACCAGTTATCTTCCTTGAAGATGAAAATAACCCGCACTGGTATGGCAAAATTAGCTTTGCGACAATGAATGATGAACAGATACATGCGTGCTTAGATTTCTATATTGCACAGTTTAAGAAGCTTCACCAGATATGATGACAAAAATTTGGCGCCTCACGAAGAGGCGCCATACAAGTTAGCGGTACACTTGTCTCTTCCAATCTTCAACAACGATTGGATTAAAACCAACATCAACCGCTTTTAGCGATGAAACAACACATTCAAGGTCTTCCATAGACCGCAATCCCGAGAGGCCGTAGTACTGATTTGTATTTACCTGCTTCATCTGAGACAGCTGTCGGCTGCACTTTAGCTGTAGGATTGTGCTCTTTTGTTGAAAAAGAACGACAACCGATTGGGACTCCACTTCCTCAAAAATGACCATAGCACAGGTCTCAAGAGGAAGAACGGCAACTGCTTCTGAAAAGCCTGAGACTATCGCGGCTATATGCATGGAGGCACTTACCTTTTATCTAGTACCTATTAAATTAAATTCCTACTTTGCGGTAGGAGGCTAGATTTTAGCACATAAAAATGGGCACTTACAAAAGTGCCCAAATAGTCTAGATAGTAACTGGCTCAACTCCGGTTAGAAATTCAATTGTTTCAACTACCTCAACAAACGGCCGAGCAATCAGCACTTCAAACGGCACGGTTGTTAACTGCCACACCACATCTTGATCTCTCTCGAGTGCAACGATACGCGTTAACTTGTGTGAAAGTCTGGCGTATATTCTTGTCACATTAACACTTTCAGGAACAATTAAGATGTCGCATCCATTGAGGGTTATGTCCCCCACTAATGGCGGGATAATACTTAACCCTACGACCCCAACCGGCTCAAATATTTCTTTATTCGAAATATTGTCGTGCCCAATTGCGAGAAAAATGTCGCGCAACGAGGTGTTATACACAAAAAACGTAGGGTTTACGGTCATGGTAATGAATGATCGATCCTGAAACAAAGACGAAAGCTTAAGACTTGTTAAGAGATCTTTCACTGTGATTTCAAAAAGAACATCACGGTTTTGCTGATGAACGACGTCAATAATTAAGTCTCGCTTGTCTCGAGGAGCGACTTTTACTTTTGCGTTGTAATGTACAAAAAC
>CAYQUL010000036.1:0-5810 GCA_964420735.1 uncultured Gammaproteobacteria bacterium | reverse complement strand
AGCATGTACTCCTTCCTACTATCCGACTGCGACAATGCTATCACTTGCAGCCTTAAATGCAAAAGGAATATACTTGTACTCCCTAGTAAAAATAAGGGGAATTATCAGTCTAGTAAGGAGAGATTACTCGTGAACCACCAACTTAATGAAGTCGAGGCTGCTGTTTCTGACATTATCACTCAGGCTATTGAAAAAGGGTTGTTTTGCCCAAAGAACCCAGCCGACAAGCTAACTGAAGCGTGTGCATTGGAAAAGGACAAGAATGATTTTGTTTCAAGAATTGCACACAAAATTATTCAAGGGAACGACTCCTGTTTTTTTATTGATTATGGCTGGAGCCGGGCCTTAAAGTTTTCAAGAGATAAAAAGACCAATCGCTATGTAGTCTACTTGTCTGGAGTGACGTCAGTTGACCCTGAAACAGAGGCTTTTGTAACACACATTGTTAGGTACGCAAATGAGCGTTTCTCTCGACTGTATGAATTAGCATAAAGGCACAAGAAAATCCCCAGGAGTGTTTATCACCCTGGGGAAATTTATTTGTAATTTTTGCTATGCCGGAACCGGAAGCTTTGACAAAAGCCAATCAATTGTTGCCTGATTCGCCTGGTCCCTGACCGTACGGTCACGCTTGTCAAAGGGGTTTAGGTACCCTGGCTCATCTTCAATGTACTGCCACAGTGTGACGAAGTTTTCTTCGTCGTTAGCCATCCAGCCAACTTCGGCTGCTACGGGATTTAAAATTGCCTTCATGAAAGCAATTTTGGCAGAATCGGTTATCGACCAATCGGCTTTTTTCAGTACCTGCTGCCAAACCGTAAGGTCTGGTGTGTTTGTATTTACAACAGGCACTGGTACCGGAATGGACGTGGGATTGGGTTCTTCCTCGTTAGCCGACTCAGACTGAACATCAAGAATTGCGTTGTCGATTATGTCCAGTAACCCGGCCCAGGTGTAGTCCCAATTTCGACTCTGGGCAA
Source organism: uncultured Gammaproteobacteria bacterium (assembly GCA_964420735.1). GTDB lineage: Bacteria > Patescibacteriota > Microgenomatia > UBA8517 > UBA8517 > CAYQUL01. The sequence goes on along the minus strand of CAYQUL010000036.1, from coordinate 4,830 downwards.
ACGCCGTTGTGGTAAATTTCGCCATCACCGTCTGTGGAAGCTCGTCCACCAGGCGAGCATACGCTTCAACTGCCGCGGCCAAGTCGTCTCGACGGAGTCCAACAACTTCCTCAGTAAGAGGCTTCGGCCAGTCTCTGACTAACTGTAAGACTCGGTCAGTCGTGTACTGCAAGTCAAGAAACGGCAGCAGTGGATCAACAGCAACATTGGTCGGTGCAACTGGAAGATTTGGTCGTGTAATCTTGTCGACAATGCCAAAGCACTGGACAAGCTCATCAAATGAGCCACCTTCCCAATTTTGAATTTCTGTACCGACCGCCTCGATGGTTTTTCCAATCTGAGGATAGTTGGCACGAAACGTTGCAACAATAGCGTCGCGGAATACGTTCCAGTTGTCAGCAGCGCCTTGTACCTTACTCATGATTACCTTTACCGCATCAGCGTAAGACAATAGCGCGGGAACTGGTGGTTCTGCAGAGACCGCCTTTTCTGGCGGAACTGGAGAAGCTGAAACAGGAGTTGTTGAGTCGACTTTATGTGTCGCTGACAATTCGGTTTTCGGACCAAAAAGTCGTTTCACTGCTTCAATTACCGGTTCAACAACAAACTTGTAGACAAGCACAAATGCACAGACATATACAAAGCTATTGCCATTCTTCAGGTTCCCTGAAAAATCAGAATAGATTCCAGCCATCGTGGCAATGATTACACCAACCATGACGGGGTATTTGTAACCGTGCTTGTCGCGGAACACAATACTCGTGATACCAACCGATAGGATGGTAAGTGCTGCCAGATAGTACGCAATGGTCACGGTCGACATGTGCAAAACAACCAACCCTACATCAATCAAGATGTTGATTAGAACAACGAAGACCACGAGTGAATAGTCAGTCCATTCGACGGACATCCATTCAAAGCCAACAACGTTGACTTTAATCAGGCGTTCTTTCTTGCTCCATTCGCCTTTTATTGGCGAATAGGAAAGTATCAAACGAAAGAAGCCCAAGATACCAGCCAACATGCCAACGAAATTGAGGCTCGGTTGTACAGGGGTCGGTTGCGGCTTCACCACGGGAGCAACAGGTACCGGTTTAACAGGCGCTGCGCTCTTGGCGACGTATGACTTGTTTGTTTGCCCGTTATATGGGCGTCGACGATTATCACCGTTCTTCTGTCGTTTTTCAGACATAATATTCACCTTTTAATTGTTAAATCCAGCCTCAGGCTGGACGCGAGATTTTTAATTTCAAACCACGATATTGTGGTTCCAATTTAATGGGGAAATTCTACCACAAACAAGCTCAAAAGTCAAGATATAGGGTGTCAGGCTCCTTTTGGACGAAAAGAGAACTAAGATGTTCCCTTGCCACACGAACAGGCATATACTGTCCCCGGAATGCCAGAGCGATTTATAAGGGACCCATCAATAGATACCGCACATGACGTTGCACCTACCGGCTTTTATAAAAGCCAACGGGAAATCTATCAGTCAGTTAAAGACTTTCCGCGTCTGGCCTCAACACTCCACTACCAATTTACTAAACCAGACACCCAGCCCCTCCAAATACAGGCAAGACACGAAACAGAGATTACTAATACGGAGCACCACACTGTCATGTCATTAAGCGATATTGAGCTTGCCACAACCCCACTTTCTGAAGTGACGACTAAGGTTTCCGAAGCTGAGGTCATTTCAGCCGTTAATGGGATTGCAGGGCACACCATAACAGTCCTTGTGACTGAGGCACTTCGCTCTTTTAGAGAAAGAAAACCCATACAATTAACGGACCACCAAACTGGAATTGACCCTTATGAACGTAAAACAATTGACGCTATATGCAGCAATGTCCTGGCCACGTCACCGATTCTGCACCCAACGGAAGTCACACCGTTTGTGTGGCATGTTTGGCAACAACTAAAGCCTCAATACACCTTCTTTAAAATGATTCCAAACTCCACAAAAAAGCCCAGGATTGAAGGAACTCAGCACACGGCAGACTTTGTACATGACTACTGGCAGAGCGAGGAAATGAGTCAGTTTGAAGAAGAACTTTTTGACTTGCACCAAACGAGGCTTAATAACTATGTAGATTACGGAGTGCCGTTAACCGCCACAGACACACTTTCTATTGAAAGTAATCCAGAATATGAGCTTGCAATTGAACAACTAGTTATCTGTCACAAACATTTTGGTGCATATAAAATTCAATTTAAAGGCCAAGCTGACTTTGTAGCAACACAAAAAAACAGAAAGACGGGAGAAACGGTATTAGTCTTAATTGATCAAAAACATGGAAAGGCAGACAAACTGCACAGTCTTCCAAACCGGCTGCAGGCGCTCCTTTACTCCGATGCCTTGAAAGAAAAACAATTTTCAAAGAAGAAATTTTCTGATATGACACCACGTGGAGTTATGTTTTTGTATCACGTTTTTGATACTGAAAAAGATGACTCGTTCTATATAGATGCAAGTGTCTATCCCGACGAATACCAACACCTGATGGATGAGCTTTTCACCACAACCCGTCAGTGGTGGATGTACCAGAAAGAATACAAAGCGCTTAAGTTTGAGAAACAGCATGCAGCTGTTATGCCTCACATCCCCCACCCAAAAGACGAGGTTCGTCCCATCCAATTTAGTATGTTTTAATTCGCATCCTACTTCATGTATACTTACCCCACATGGACTTTCTACACTTTGACCTAATTAGCATGATTCAGACGGTTGGATATGTCGGCCTTTTTATTATGGTCTTTGGCGAAAGTGGTTTTTTTCTGTTTTTCCTTCCTGGTGATAGTTTGCTCTTCACTGCTGGTATTTTAGCTTCGCAAGGTGTCTTTAATATTTGGACGCTTTTGATTCTTTTTGCCGTAGCTGCAATTCTAGGCGACAGTGCAGGCTACTGGGTAGGGAAAAAGGCAGGAATTTGGTTACTGTCACAGAAAGATAGATTTTTCTTTAAAAAGAGCCACATCCACAAGGCACAAGCCTTCTATGATGAACATGGTGGAAAAACATTAATTCTCGCCCGCTTTATCCCAGCTGTTCGAACATTTGTACCTGTTGTTGCAGGTATGGCGAAGATGGATTACAAGAAGTTTTTAAGCTTTAATATTATTGGTGGAATTGTTTGGGGTGTTGGGTTGCCACTCTTGGGGTACGTATTAGGAAGCCAGATTAAAGATGTTGAGCATTATCTGCTTCCCATTATTGGGTTAATTATTTTCATATCATTTCTTCCCGCAATCATTCATATGAGAAGTGATATTGGCAGAATAATGAAAACAAACCCTGCTACAAAAAAACTGTTGCAACTGAAGGAAAAATGGATTGGTGACACCCCACTTTAAACAGAGTTCTTCTTCTTTTTACAATAAAAAATTAGGTTTATTTGACGAGAGTTGTTTGGGGTAGCTTTTTGCTACCCCTAAAAAACGAAGAAAAACTATCTACTTAAGATTTCAGCAAAATGAGCGTTAACGGTGACTACCTGCGTTCGTTTGCCTTGAGAAGTCACTGCAACCAGCCCACTTGAAACTTGATAATAAATATCAGCTTCACCGGTCAAGTTATTGACTGTCCCGTTAATGGAAACATACGACTTGTTGCCACCGACGATACTTTCTCGGTACAAGGTAAATACAATCACACCACCATCAACTGACGGGTTAATTACCTTGTAGGTACCAGTGACTGGGTACAAGTCATCACGAAATTTTGACCCAACTCCAAGCGGTGTAAACGTCACCGTTCCATCTTTCCGAAACTCCCATATCGCTGCCGGAAAGGTACTGTGAATCGCGTCTGACTCTTCAACCGTTGATCCAGTCTTAGTGTCTTGAACCGTCTTTGTTGAATAATCAACCGTGGTAATTCGCGCCCCGTTAAAAACGGTGACCACCTTGTTTGAACCCGGGTTCCCTTGGGAAACATCACCTTGGTTTACGTTAGGACTTGGTTTGTCTGTTACATAGAGCCGCAAACTGATGTTGTCCAAGTCACGCCTAATGTCGGTGTTAGCTCCCCACGCGGCAGTCGGTGCAAAAGCGGTAACCATATACACTTTACCCAATTCTTGAATTGGATAGAGGACCCATGCGCGACCGTACCCATCGTATTGTTTGTACAAGAGTCCTTTTACACGACCATCGTCATTGTTGACTGTAAAGGCTGACCTACTGCCGTCATTGCTTGTAATGTACAGGCCATTAATGACGTTTTCTGGACTGCCTGCCTCACTGGGATAGTCAGACACATATAACTGTGCATACACCGCATACTTTTTATATGTCGGGTGCATGAGCATAGCCACAAGTGGAAGCCCTACTTCATAGATGTCGTCTCGCGAAACGTTGTACATATCTTTCAAGTATGTAGACAAATCAGCGTCAGTGTTGCCAGCTTCAAGACTCCAGCTTGTCCAACCATCAGGGATGCACCAACCAATCTGGGTGTCAGCATAAAACCAGTGCTTATCACACGGGTCAACTGTCGCCAAAGTCGGTACAAAACTTATGACAGAGAAAACAAAGACACTCAAGACCAAGAGAACGGTCCTAAACATATTTTTGACATTCATCTAACTCACTCCTTTAATGTGCACTCTCGTTTCCAGTCCGAATTGGACTGAGCGATTCTACCAAAATAGAAACAACATATCAATAAAAGGCCCAAAAATATCGATTTTTCGTCGTACCAAATCAGTATTTTTTTAAATTTTCTGATACCCATTACAAAGTACAATAACAGCCTCTGGAATCAGCCTAGAGTTAATATCCCCACAAAAATATGATAAACTAGTGATGATTTTGCTTGGCGCCATCGTC
>CAYQUL010000035.1:0-8721 GCA_964420735.1 uncultured Gammaproteobacteria bacterium | reverse complement strand
GTCAACCCATGAGACAATACTTACTCCAAGTAGTAGAAACACTTTGCTTGTCGCGTCCTTAAGACGGGTGTGGCTAATAACGGTATAAAGCAACAAAACAACAATAAAATTAATAACGATAATGGCAAACTGATTTAAAAGTGGATACTGTATTTCGCGGACAGAAGGCAAAACAAAGGACAGGTTCATACCTTTATCATACGGGCTCATGGTTTACCTGTCACTAGTGAAGCTAAATTAAGGCGCTACTGAGTAGAAAAACAAACAACCACAAAAAGAGTTTTCCTGCCGCCAAGAGGTACCCGTTTTTGTCTCCCTTATAAACTCGATAAATCATATAAAAATCAATAAAGAGCGCCACAAAGGTCAAAAGCCAAAAAGAAAATGGTGCCTGGGTTAAGAGACTAATAATAGTACTTGCCAGTGCTAATAAAACGGAAAGGACCCCGGCAACAATCATTGTCTTGTTATTGCCAATAAGGGCTGGAAGTGTTTTTAAGTGTGCATGTTTATCTGATTCACGGTCTTTTGTGTCTAGTAATAGTTGAGCGATAACTGATTCAACAAAAACAACAATGGGTAAGTGAATAGCTAACACATCCCGAAGGGGTGACTGAGAAAGGTAGATCGCTGGAAAAAATGCCAAAGGCATATATACGGCTGATACGTACACATTTTTAAATAGCGGGATAGTGCGTGTTAGCTTTTTAAAGTAAACCGGGTAGAGGATGCCTGAGATACAGATAAAAACTGAGACTGCCAACATGATTGGTCCTGAAAAATACAGATAAAGGGAAGTAAAAACAATGATATAGAGTGCAAAAATGTAGGGAATCTTATTTCGATATAACAAAAGGTGTTTACTTCTAACAGTGTTTGTTAATGAATCCCAGTCAAGGTCATGGTATCGATCAAAAATAAAAATCGTTTCAAAAAGCGCATAGGTGGCCACAAAAAACTCAAGTGAAGCTGAAGTATTAAACAATAATTTAGTGGCGATAACAACAAGACCACCTGCACCGAGGGACTGAAGGTGACCGTTATACAGAAACTCTGTTATCAAAAAACGAACATACTTGTTCATGTCCATATTTAATATGTCCTATCTAGCATAAACTGCGCAAGTGCCACAATTTCACTTTTATCGAATGAATCGCCAAGTTTTGTGTTTAGCTCACTTAAGGCGGATGAAACCAGTAATCGTGCACGTTTTTTTGCTCGAACTGTTCCTCCACCTTTTACAATTAGCTCAATCGCCTTTTTAATAACCCTCTTGTCGTGAGTATGTCGATCAAGTATCTGTAACAACAATTCAGTATCTTTCTCATCTAAATTGTGAAGTGCTTCGATAACTGGAAGGCTGATTTTCCCTTCTGAAATATCGTTACCATATGCTTTTCCAAACCTAACATCAGCTTTCTCAAGGTCTAGTGTGTCATCAATAATTTGGAATGCGACCCCAATGTTTTCTGCAAATGAGGCAAACGCTTCTTCTGTTTTTTCATCTTGTTCGGCTAAAATTGCAGCCATCTTGGCACTCATTCTCATTAAAGAACCTGTCTTTAATCTCACCATTTCAAAGTACTTGCGGCGTGTTATGTCGTGGCGAGCGTTTTTGTGCCAATAAATATCAAGAGCTTGTCCAAAGCTTACGTTTGTCAGCTCCTCTGTATACACTTCAAACAAACGAATCTTTTGTTTATCGGTTAGTCCATTTTCGCTTTTAAACAGAAGCATTAATGGAAGAATGTGAAGTGACATCCCAACATTGGTGGCGGTGTCTAGACCAAATTCGCGGTGACTGGAAGGCTTTCCCCTGCGAGTTAATGCATTGTCTTCAATATCGTCTAAGACAAGTGTTCCGTTATGAACTAGTTCAATTAAAGAAGCAATGTGGAGAAGTTCTCTTGATTGCTTTTTATATGCCTTAAGAATTGTCCAAAAGAGAAGTGGGCGGAGCCGTTTGCCGCCACGCAATAAAAATGACCTGATTGGTTTGTTTAAACTTTTTTGGAGTGCATAAACATCGATTTCGTATTTCGAAGGGCCCAAAAAAAACTCGATATTTTCTTTTGTCCATCGAGGTGAAAAATACTGTTGTATGTTTTTCTCAATCTCAGAAACGATACTCTTATCCATAAAGGTGCATTTGGATCATATTATATACAGGATCTTATTAAAAGGACAGAAATCGTAATCTAAACACAAAAAAGACTGCCTTACCTCGACGTCTCGAGCGATTGGGCAGTCTTAATTTGTTATCGAGCTACAGAAAGGGTTCCTGTTAACTCTCCACTGGCTGTTGCGACCAAACGACCGTTTACATCACGATAGACGTAATAACGGGTGTTTGCAGCTGTTCCAGTAGATGGATCCGTTGGGATTGCAGCGATATAGGTTGGAACAACAAGTTCCTGTTGTCCTACAGCAGCTTCAATTTCCCCTGATGCTCCGAGGTCAAAACATCCTCCACCTGAACCTATACAAGTAGGTGCTGATGGGAAGCTATTGACCAGTGGATCGACGTTTGTATCAGGCAAATTACCATTGTGCTCTGCAGCAAACTGGTAAATTGAGTTGGTGATACCGAGAAGATCAGCTTTGCGTTGTGCATCTCGAGCTTGTGCAAATTGTCGTCCAGGGTTGACTGCGACTAAAACAATTGCTGCCAAGATACCGATGATACCAATAACGACGAGTAATTCAATCAAAGTGAAACCAGAGCGTAGATGTGCGCGTGTTCTTAACATAGTTTATTTAGTACGTGGTTTCACCTCCTCCCATATATTAGTTGTACACATTTATATAGCTAGTAGTCAAGCGTTTTTGTCTGGCGATCAGTTAATTGAGCGCGGGCCTTTTGAAGTTGGTCTTCATTCAGCCGCGGCATTGAGCTATCGAGGAATTTTGTGTCAACATCGCTCGCGATTCTAAAAGACTCAAATAGTTTCATAGAAGACACACCAACCAGTGCTGCCAGAAACATGATGACAATTGCAAAGACTAAATAGAATCGATCGAGAGCTTCAAATTTTTTCATATACTTATTTCACATATACAAACACACCATATTCAAGTTTATAAGTGTCAGCTTCTTTAGTCATTTTAAGCGTAACTGGCCGCAAAATAGATGGTAAATTATTAAGTGCCGTCACCCCAGCATTAATTTGCGCCTTACTCCCTTCAATTTTAACAAGCAATGGTAATCCTCTGCCTCTTGCCCCATCAGTCACCGGCTGGTTACTTGGAAAACTGGTGTCAGTTACCACACCAGTTTTCTTCAGCTCCTCCAACTTTTGAACAAAGGTAACTATGCCATCCTCATTCAAAAACCCATCATGTAGTTGGGAAAGCGTCTCGCTATACTTTTCTAAGTTTGCAGCCAAAACGGTGTCTTCCGCTCGCTGCTCAAGGGCAATAGTTTCACTATGTTTCTTTTGTACGTCTTTGGCCAAGGTGCTTATCTTTCCTAAAAAGATAATGATGCCAATAAGCAAACAAATATTAACAAAGTTTGTTGCATACACTTTAATTATTGTTTGTGAGCGTGTAATATTTTTCATTTGTTTACTGGAATGGTTTGAATCGTTCCACTTGATTTGGAAACAGGCGCGTAAGGCTTATATACAGCAACTATTGCGATCTTTGTGTTCCCTTCAGTTAACAGACTTGCAAGTGGAGTTGAAACACCAGTAAAGTTTGTATCAGCTTCAAGAGCTCTCTTAAATGAAAGTAGCTTTTCTCGGCTATCTGCTGTTCCCACAATTTCGACACTCCCCGTTTCAATGTTTATATTAAATGCCGTTAAGACAATACCTGGCTCAATTTTAGATGCAACAAGATTTACTACTTCAAAGGGTTGATGAGTGGCTGCACCAATGGACAATACTTGCGCTGCAATCTGGTTTGCCGCACCCACATGTGACAACACTTCACTGGAAACCGTTTGTGACTTTGAAAGTGACTGGTCTGTATAGGCTTGCAATCGAGAAGACAAAATCATATAACTTGCGACAACTGACAAGAACAATGCCCACATGACAAAAGAAATAGTAAGGGTTAATGTCCATGCCTTAACTTGAAAAATAGCTTTTCTAAAATGTTCAACCCAAATTTCTGGAAGGAGGTTTACCGTGCTTTCATTTGAAGGTGAGGCTGGGTCTTTCTTCCCTAGAGAAATTGCCAAGAGATATTCATTTGCTACTGTTGCGTCCGCGATAACGGCAGGCGCCAGCGATTCGGGTGACAATTTCATAAAGTTTGATATCTCTGTAGCAAATTCTTGTGTTACGCTTCTGCCTCCTAAATAAATATGAGCAACTGAAATGTTCCCAAGATGTGCAACCATTCGAGACAGTTCTGACAAACAAACTTTAGCGTCCAGGCTCGTAATCATCGTGCTTGCCAGAATTTTCCCTTTATTCATCGCTAGCATCACTCCTTGGCTTTCGTCTAAGAAGACTGCAATTGAGTAGTCCTCAGTGACTGGAACCATGCGTGAAATAGCAATTGCTGGTGTCTCAACCGCAAGTGGCATAAGCCCTGCCAACGATACGGCATCGATATAGCCATCTAAAATGTCATTTCTAACGGCTACCGCAAGTAATGTTATCTTGCTGCTTGTTCGTTCAGTTATCTTCCAATCCAAGACCATCTGATCCCCATGCTCTGGCAAAAATTCTCTCATTTGCCAGCGAACAGCTTCATCAAGGTCAGTTTTAGCCGCTGTAGGAATTTCAAGCATTTTGTTGTAGGTTGCAAACTCAGGAATCATTACCGCAATTGATCGCTCGGTTATGTGTGTTTCCTTAAATGCTTTTTTAATCAAGGACGCAAGTCCTGCAGTGTCTTTAACAATTCCATTTTCAAGCAGGGTTTCAGGAATTGAGACAGAGGCTGAGGCCACGACTTTTTTGTCTAGGGTATCCATACGAAGAATTTGAAACTTCGTAGGGAAGAAAACGACCGATGTGAAATGTGATGTTTTCATGGGCAGAAAAGTATCTCTATTCATTGTAGCAAACAGACTGAATACTTTTTAGCTATAATAAATGTATGGTAGCGCGCCGCCCTCGCATACATGGAGAAATTTACATTGGAGTCATCATTGCCATGGGTATTTTTGTCATTTTATCCCAAGCAATTATTTTTCTCTCCTCAACTGCATATGAGTTAGTTGGCTTCACCCGAGCAAGAACATCTGGGCAGCTTTTGGTAAACGAAAAAATAGAAACACTTCGTAATCTTCCCTTCGCAAACGTGGGAACTTCAGGTGGAATTCCCTCAGGGCCCCTTCCAAGCACTGAGTATATCGATCGCAATGGTTTGCGCTACACCGTAAACACATCTGTCGTGTATGTTGACGATTCCTTTGATGGAGTGGCACCAACTGACCTTACACCAAATGACTATAAACGAGCACGAGTACAAGTTTCCTGGAGTGGCCTTGGACGAGGTTCGGCCACAATTACCGGTACAACAGATATTGCTCCCAAAGGAGTCGAGCAAAGCTTGGGTGGTGGCACGCTCTCTATTTTGGTCTTTGACTCAGATGGGGTTCCCGTACCACAAGCTACCGTAACGATAAAAGCGCCAACTGCCTCACCTGCGGTTGACCTTACAATTTCAACAAATGATAATGGTCGCATTGTCTTGCCTGGTGCACCAGCCTGTACTGCTTGTTACAACATCACTGCGACAAAAAGTGGCTACAGTACTGATAGTACCTATACAACCTCACAAGTTGCCAATCCATCTAGGCCTCCCTTGACAGTTTTGACGGAAAAACTAACTGAGACAAGCTTTGCGATTGATCAAACCGGGACTGTCACTTTGGCCTCAGTTGATAGTAGACAAAACAATTTCGCGTCACTTGCTAACCAATCATTTTGGATTAAAGGGGGCAAGATTATTGGGACAACAACACTTGACGAGCCTGTATACAAATTCAATCAAGCAGTAACGACAAACACTTTAGGGACCTTAACCTTAAATAATCTGGAATGGGATACATATACTATCTCAACAGCCACAGCCTCGGCCCGTGTGAGGAGTGGATCTGATCGCGTTTTGCCAATGACCTTGCTCCCCGGCACAAATACAAATTTTTCAGTCTCCCTTGACACCAAAACTGACAACAGTTTGCTCGTCGCATTTGTAGATGATACGCAAAACTTAATCGCCAGTGTCTCTGCACAAGTTTCATCAGGTTCGTTCGTAGCCACCTCCTCTGCAGGCCTAACTGGCGCCGCAGACATGGGTCATGTGTTTTTTAGCCTACCTTCAAATGGAACATATACAATTACTGCGTCAGCTTCAGGTTACCAACCAACAACTACGGACATTACGATAAACGGTAACAAAGAAGACATAATTATTCTTTCACCATGAACAAAAAACACAATTCAGGTTTCACAATCATCGAAGTAACAGTTGCAAGTTTTCTACTTGTTGTCTTAGGTGTCGGGATTTTAGGGCTTCAATACGTCATTGGCAAAGTGCAATTAACCGCTTTTTCAAGTTTCCAGTCATCTGATGAAGCTAATGCAATTGTTTCAACAATTGCGCGAGAGCTTCGAACTGCACGCGCCGGTGACAATGGTTCTTTTCTCCTTGAAGCTGGTGCAAATGACTCAATCACCTTTTATTCTGACGTCGATTTTGATGGAGCAGTTGAAAAAGTTCAATACACCAGAACGGGAACAAGTATGACCAGGGCTGTAACTGAGCCAAGTGGATATCCGGTTGTGTATACAGAGGCTAACAAAAAAACTCGAACAATTAGTACGACAGTCCGGAACGGAACAACTAGTGTTTTTAATTATTACAATGGAAACTGGCCAAGTGACACGACAGGTAATCCGCTTCCTACACCAATTAACCTCTTAAACGTTAAAATGGTAAAAATATATATACGAAGTAATACTGAAGCAAATCATCCTGCAGCTGACTATGTTGGTCAGTCGTTTGCAGCGCTTCGTATGGCAAAAACTAATTTATGATTATCAAAAAATCTGCACACATAACGGGCTCAATTACCCCAGCACTATTAGTCATTACCGGTGCATTTTTAACAATCATCTATGGATTGCTTTTTCTGCTTGTATTACAGCTTGACTTTAGTAACCGTCAGTCAGCATCAGAGGAAGCACTTTCTCTGTCAGAGGCGGGGATAAACTACTATCGATGGCATTTGGCACATGACCCAGTCGACTACACAGACGCCACAACAAGTGCCGCTCCTTACGTTCACAATGTAACTGACCCAGCAGGCGGAATTATTGGAACATACGCTCTAACAATCACCCCACCGGTAAGCGGATCTGGAGTGGTAACCATCACTTCAGTTGGACAACTGACGAAAAACCCAAATATCCAAAGAAAGATTGTTGCTCAGTACGGACGACAGTCGTTGGCTAAATATTCATTCTTAAGTAATGCATCTAGTTGGTATGGTAGTGGCATTACGGTTAACGGAGATATCCACAGCAATACCGGTATTCGAATGGATGGAACCAATACTGCTAAAGTTACTAGCGCTCAAACAACGTATACCTGTGGAAGTGAAACGGGGTGTTCACCAAGCCAGTCAAGGCCTGGGGTATGGGGCGCAGGAGGGGACCAAACATTGTGGCAATATCCCGTTCCAAGTATCGACTTTAATGCAATTTCATTTGATTTTTCACAAATGAAAGCTGCGGCACAATCATCAGGTTTGTATTTGGCTCCTAGTACAAGACAAGGGTATCACATTACGTTTGCAGCAAACGGAGACTATAACGTAAAAACAGTCAACACAACAACCTACTACAATGGATACGATTCAGATGCGGGGTGTCACAGGCTTTACCAGATAATTACAGGAGAAACTAATGTTGGTACCTATCAAATCGCCACAAAACCAATTATCTTTGTTGAAGACAACTTGTGGGTTGAAGGAACTGTGAAAGGAAAGGCAACACTGGTTGCGGCTCGCTTCCCAATTAACACATCAACGGCTGATATCTGGATTAAAAACAACTTGCAATACGTGTCATACGATGGACTAAACAGGTTAGGCTTAATTGCCCAACGAGATATTTATTTTGCACGTGACATTCCGACAAACTTCATTGTTGATGGAGCACTTATGGCGCAGAAAGGAAAGATTATTCGGCATGGATATATTTCTTCTTGTGGAAGCACAACAAATGCTTTAAGAAACAGCCTCACCATCAATGGCGCGATTATTTCCTTCAATAAGTCATATTGGAATTTTAATTCACCACCAATTTCTGGTTTTACTACTCGAAGTATTAATTATGACGCTAAACTGTTGTACGAGCCTCCTCCATACTTTCCTGTTTCAGGAGACTATGAATTTGTCAGTTGGAAAGAACAATAGTGTTATCTCCACTGAGTTTGTTTTTTTAGTTTACAAACAAAACTATGGTGCTGGGGTAGGAACACACAAATCATTACTAATAACCGTTCTTCCCGTTTGTTGATTTCCAACATTATTACAGTCTGGTGGCAGTGGAGTCGGACCAGTGGGAACTGGAGTAGGTGTAGGACTGTATGATGGGGCAGGAGTGTCAGCACAATATGAAAGCAGCCAATGTGTGCACCAGGAAGGGATACCTTCTGGAAGCGGTGTTGGTGAGCCATACGTAAGTGGTGTTGTAGTGGGACTATTAAACTAGGAGCCTATTTCACCTGTTGGCGCTGGTGTTCCGCCTCCCC
>CAYQUL010000034.1:5795-8973 GCA_964420735.1 uncultured Gammaproteobacteria bacterium | reverse complement strand
CTCGTGCCGTAGGGTGTTCCCTTAAGTGGGGTAACGAGCGCAACCCCTTTCGTATGTTGAATTGTTCATACGATACTGTCGGCCTTTGGCCGGAGGAAGCGGGGACGACGTCAAGTCAGCATGGCCCTTATATCTGGGGCTACACACATACTACAATGGAGCCGACAATGGGTCGCCAAGCCGTAAGGCGGAGCTAATCCCATCAAACGGCTTCTCAGTGGGGATTGTGGGCTGCAACTCGCCCACATGAACGTGGAGTTGGTAGTAATCGCGGGTCAGCTAAACCGCGGTGAATACGTTCTCAGGTCTTGTACAAATCAAATTGCGCCTTCCGACTATTACTTCTACAAGGTGAAACTCCTTGCAAAGATGCAAGCTTCTTTGAAGCAAACGGACATCCATTTTCTGTGAAGAAAATGAGAGAAGGGTCCTAGTAGCAAACTCTAGCTTGAAGCCGAGACGGCTTACATAATATGCGACCTTACGTACAATTAGGGAAGCAGCTTGTAATAACGATTATGTAAGTAATTGGGCTCGAGATAGTGTTAAAACGAAATAATAGTAACGAAGGGAGATCTTATGTTGACTTTGGGTTTCCTTAGGGAAATACTTAAAGTAAGAATAGATGTGAATCTACTCTGATTAGATATAAGAAGTCTGCTGTGTTCATAGTAGTTCATGCAAATGAACGAAGGAACACTACCATTTTTATATGTCTCACTTACTAAATCCGTGGTTTGTGGTTGGGTTAATCGATGGAGAAGGTTGTTTTTGTATAACTGTTTCAAGACATAAAACAAAAAGACTTGGGCTTGACCCTCGTCTGATGTTTGAAGTCGAAATGATTATCGAAGACAAACCACTTCTAGAAAGATTACAAGCATTTTTTAATTGTGGCTCAATCTACGAGTTGAAATATACTCGATATGGATGGAGACCACACGCAAAATTTGCTGTTAAAAGCCACAAAGATATTGTTGAAAAGATTGTTCCATTTTTTGAAAAGTATCCACTTCAGAGCAAAAAAGCAAAAGACTTTGCTTATTTTTGTGAAGCAGTAGAGCTGTTTAAACAGAAAGAACATCTTTCAATTGAAGGAATTAATAAGTTAAGGCAGATCCAATCTCGCATGAATATGCGCAAGAAAGATAAATGGTCGTCCGCCAAGGTACGGGAAAACCGTGCGCCTGGTGGGGACAGAGACACGTCATTGGTGACAATGAACGACGATCTCAGAACACCGCCCGTCAAGTCAGCAAAGTTGGGGGCAGCCGAACCTCGCGTGAGCGGGGGAAGTTGACACCAGCGATGAGGATTAAGTCGTAACAAGGTATCCCTACTGGAAGGTGGGGATGGATCACCTCCTTTCTTAGGAGTGTTTCAGTACACCCCGCTTTTAAGTGCACGGTTAAAGCGTTAAAAGAACCGACACCCTTCTTAAGGTTTGTCCCTTAGGATTGTATATCACTTCCGACTGCATATTGAGCTGTTAAAGAAAAAACACCCCTTCGTGGGGTGTTTTTTGTGTTCTACCTGTTATATTTTTGCTACAATGAATTATGTTTGACACTGCCCCAACAGCAACTGTACCTACAGCACCCGTAACAGCGAGTGAAGAAAGGGTACCAACCCCATTAGGTGCGTCACCCACACCGCCAACACCTCCTCCTCCAGTTTTTCGTGGGAAAACGAGCCACAAATTTATGTTTGTTATTCCTGCTGTTTTAGTGTTACTAACCATGGGTATTGTCGCTTATGTTGTGTCTATTTCTGGAAGTAAAACAGGTACAACACCGATAAGCCCAACGCCAGTTGCTAGTTTAACCCCAGCTACTCCTTTGCCAACAGCCTATGTTGACCCAAAGGCAAACTGGAAGTCCTACCGCAGTGTTGATTCACAAGTTTCGTTTCGATACCCGGCAGAGTACAGCCTTCGTGAGGAGAAGCCTGACAAGAACACCACACACTTGGCCTTCTCTGAAACTGAAAATGACAAAAACACGAGCTTTGAAGTAATTTCAGGACTAAAGTCTCAAATGGCGTCCCTTATAGCCTCATGGGTTCCAAAAGGTCAACTACCAACAGAAGAAGGACAAATGACAGTTTCAGGTATTTCTGGTGTTTTAGTAACGGGTACCTCTGTTGAAGGTGGGGAAGGTGTTGCATTCCGTGCGGCATACATTGAACGAGACAACAAGGTCTTTATTTTTGTTGGGAAGGGTGAGAAAAAATTTGGTGAGGAGCTGTTGTTTGATGAAATAATTAAGACCGTTTCACTTCTGTCACCAGGGATAACAACGGATTGGAAAAGCTACGTTAATACCAATGCTTCATACTCAATAAAGTACCCTGCAGATTGGGAAATTTCTGCAGAAAATAAAAGTGCAACTGAAAGCGCCACACGTGTTGTTGTAAAGAAGGCCAACGGTGAGACAACCTATCAAAACCTTATCATCGACGCTACAACAATCCTTGCAACAGGGAATCAAAGACAAAAAATCGAACTAACTGCAGCTGATATTGTAAGTTCATTGCAAAACCTCACTGGTTGGAAAACACACCCCACACTTGATTTCCGTTCAATTGGTGGGTCACCAACCCAAATTGTAGCAGGGGAGCTTGATGGAGCATGGCAAATGTATGTGGTGTTATGGAATAAAAATATCCTGATCCAAATGTCATGGAAAGATAGCTTGTCTCGCCCTGAGCAGGAAACAATAGACAATATTCTCTCAACATTTGTCTTTACTCGTTAATACCCCACAGTTTCCTGTGGGGATTTTTGTCTATACAGTTGCTGAGCAGGTAATAGACGAACCACCGTTGTTACCATTAACAACTTCAATCATGCATAAAACGTCAGGTCTACCGGCAAGGTCGACTACTGCTGAATAGACGACAATCATATCACCAATTGCGGTTCCTGTGGACACAACCATTTCTCGCGCTTGAGTCCAACAAGCAGGCTCAGATGGGTTAGGTATAACTGTAAAGCAGAGCATCGAGTTACCACCAGCTTCAAGTTTTATTGTCACTAGTCGATGAAACTCTCCAAGAGAAACAGTATCTATCACCACAGGTGCAGGTGGCACATCTGCTGCAATCACCTTTTGTTGCATTACGCTAAAAAACAAGCATACCGTGACGCTTATGACTAACAGTATCAAATCACGAACCA
>CAYQUL010000034.1:383-5785 GCA_964420735.1 uncultured Gammaproteobacteria bacterium | reverse complement strand
TGAGGCTGGCTGGCAATCATAGGTAATGTTTGCCTTGTCATCCTCTCCCGTTTGAAAAACACAAATGAGCGAGACCGATTGAGTTGGTGTCACAAAAACTGATATAGCAACGTGAGAATTGGGCAGTGGTACTGCTTGTGAAACACTAACGGTTGCTAACTTAAAGCACTTAGTCACAGATGGTGATACTGCGCTTTTACCGCTCACAAATACACAACTTAAGGCACTTACTTCTCCCACAAAGACAGTACCGACGGTGATCGTGTGCCGTTCGCCAAAGGCGATTGGATCACTCACTTTAACTGTCATGGTATTGTCTTGTGCCCAAACGCGAGCCACAAGTAAAAGGCAGATGGTGAAAATACTCACCACTAATCTCAATTTCATTGGACACTCCTTCTTAGTGCAAAACGGGATTATGTGTATGGGTCCCCAAGTGACGTATTATACAACTAGTGAGGGAAAAATATAAAACTCCAGGTTATTATGACAGTTTAGGTTGCTCTGATTGAGCCTGGATTGGTTGTCCAGGTGTCAGGTTTGGGTTACCAGGTTTTGGTGGATAATATACGCCACGAGGGGCTGGTGGCGTAAATGGCCGTGGTTGATTAAAGTTAGGTCGATCACCTTGAGGTTTAAATGGTTTGTTTCCCCATTGAGGTTTGGGATTGGCCTTAATACTTGCCTCATATGATGAAAGGTCGGGAAGCGGTGCAGTGGCATCTTCTGCCCGTTCAAGTTTTTTCGTCCATCTTTCGCGAGAAACTTGCAGGACTTTTTCTTTTTGTTCATTGTGGCTTTCAGGTAGTGGAAGGGTGTGGGCAAGAAACGGGCGAGTGGCGTGGCCATCAACCATGAGTCGTGTCGCAACCTGACGGTTAGCCAGGTTAACTAAATCATTCTCAGCGAAAACTCCTGCAAATTCTTTTTGAATAATGCCGGCATCATCTGCACCAACCGTGAATGAAATCAAAGAACCAGCATTCCCTAAAATCGATTTTTGTACCTCTTCAGGAATTTGTGCCATATATTGATTGGCCAACGTAAGAGCTAATCGATACTTTCGAGCTTCAGACAAAATCTTCATGAATGATGGTGTTGCAAAGTTTTGAAACTCGTCAACATAGAGGAAGAAGTTTTTGCGTTCTGCTTCAGGAATTTCTACTCTGCGCATTGCTGCCAGTTGGAACTTAGTAATAAGCATCGCGCCAATTAAAGCCGCATTGTCTTCACCAAGTTTTCCCTGCGAGAGGTTTGCGAGTATTATTTTCTCCCCGTTCATTACCTCATCAATTTTAATTGAGCTCTTAGGTTGCCCAATAATGCGGCGAATAAGAGGAGAAGTTACAAACTGCCCGACTTTATTTAAGATTGGTGAAATCGCTTCTTCTCGTTGTTTGTCTTGCATCTTATTGAATTCATTTTCCCAGAAATTAACTAAAACTTGGTCTGTGGCGCCTGATCCTTTCATTTGATCAATCATCCAATTTCGGTATGCTTGATTTGTAAGTGCACTAATAACGTTAGCCAGTGTTGTGTCGGGAATTGCAGCAAGAGACAACAAGGTGTTACGCAAAATGTATTCAAGTCGTGGCCCCCAGGAGAAACCGAAAATTTTGTTGAAGACCGAAACGATACCAGAGACAACCAGTTCTGCTTCCTCTTTGTTAGCTACTTCTAACGGGTTAATAATCATTGGGTACTCACGGTCGGCAGGATTAAAGTACACCGTGTCGTTAATTCGGTTACTGGGAATGTAGTTTAAAACGGTTTCACACAGTTCGCCGTGAGGATCAATGACACCAACTCCACGTCCCTTTTTAATGTCATCGATCACCATGTTTGCAATTAAGGTCGACTTACCAGTTCCTGTTTTACCCACAACCCAAATGTGTCTGAAGCGATCCACAGTTTTTAAGCCAAACACCTGCTCACGATTGCGAAACATGGTTTTGGCAAAAAAGTTAATATCTTTTTTCTCCTCATCTGTTTTGTCAGTCGCCACTGGCAGTGAGTCAGGTGGATCAGACAACACGGCATACCCCCACACAATTGATGTTGTCTTAATTTTTTCACCTGGCAAGTGCCATAAGGTGGCAATTTCTTGGATATTAAGTATCGTGCCGTTTCGGACACGACGCTCAAGCAAATCAAGAACTGGGTTTCCAAAGTCAAAGAGACTTTTCTTCAGTTTTCCAAATGAGTTTCCGTCTGAACGGGTAAAAACACCAAATGCACTAGAAAGGGCTGACAAGGTAATCTTTGAAGTTGACGCAATTCTAATTGAAGAAGCAAATCCAGGAAACAATATTTTTTCTTTAATAATTGCAGCATCTCCTCGTGGAGTGTAGCTGCCATCTTCCTTGCGGCTTCCCATTTCAGCAAACTTTGATCCAGCTGACTGCCACGATCCTTTGGTGCTCTCAAGTGCAATTTGTACGATGGCTGTTTCATTCGACTCAGTTTTAGACAGGATTGAAAGAATGGAACCCATGGGGTCAATTTCACTGAAGGTACTATATGTTGCAATGGGGTAGTACGGCCCTTTCTTTAGTGTCAAATCAACTACAAAAAGAGGTGAGGTTACTTTGCTTAATACATCAGGGCCCTTTTCAATAACAACTAATGGATAGTTTGACTGCAACTGTGCCTCGACAAAAGGAACGAGCTCAGTGTTAGTAGTTATTGAGAAACGAATTTGTTGGTTTGCACTAACGAGT
Organism: uncultured Gammaproteobacteria bacterium; assembly: GCA_964420735.1. Lineage (GTDB taxonomy): Bacteria > Patescibacteriota > Microgenomatia > UBA8517 > UBA8517 > CAYQUL01. The sequence goes on along the minus strand of CAYQUL010000034.1, from coordinate 3,065 downwards.
TCAAGTGAAAGCACTTGAGGACGCATGCCCTGCAAGCGCTTGAGCATTGTTACGTTACCAATACCAGTCAGTGTTGCCAAAAAAGTTTTGGCACTTTCTGGGCTAATCTCAATATTACGAGGAACTTTCAAGAATAATGTGGTCAGAGGAGCTTGGGTCATGGCAGTCAATAGATACATTCTATTATAGCGCAAAAAAACAACGGTATTGTTAAAAAACGAAGAAGCAAACGCACTTGTCTACAATTGGTGGGTGCGCCTGGGATCGAACCAGGGACCTCTTTCTTATCAGGAAAGCGCTCTACCACTGAGCCACGCACCCAAATTTTTTAGCCCCCATATTTTACATGAGTGGAGGCCTTCGCACAACGTATATCTTATAGAAATGAATTTGAACCAATTTGGTGATAAAATAGAGGAATCGTACTGGTAGTTTGCAAGGAGAGACTTATGGTTAGTCTACAAGTCGTTCTAGTCCTGGTCGCGGTATCAATCATTTTTGGATACCTGCTCTCGCTCGTTGTTGCACGGGGATTAAGCAGTCACATCACGCTTTCTCACAAGGAGTACCAGGACATGGTAAAAAATATTAACGACATCAAGAAACAAAATAAGTTCTTGAAGTCAGAAGTTGAAAAACTTGTTGAGAATGATCAACGAACGGTGGATGACGTTCGAGAGTTACGGGAAGATTACAACTCACTTACACTTCGATATAAACGAAAATAAAATAACCCCGTGCATGTGCACGGGGCTAACTTTCATTTCACTTCTTGAACTGGACCAAAGAGGTCCCCACGGATATTGACGTAAAGCTTTTTTCCTTGGCTGTTGGTGAAAAAAAAGTCACCGACATAAGGAGCATTGGGAACATAACTGACGTTATATCCATCTGACGTGATGAATCGGCCAAAATCAATATGGCCATGAATGTCCAGTGCTGTTAAAACAAACCACTCAGCACCTTGGTAAATACCTTCAAGGACAATAAATCCTCGCTTTTCGCTGACGACGTACATCTTTTGTACGTGCACTAAGCTTAGCCAATTGTTGTCCCCATGTTCCGCTGTAATTCGACCATCAGGTTCAATTCTCATAATTCCACCTTCAAAGGGGAAAAATGCAAACTGACCATATCGTTCGGTTCGAACAATACTATCAGGGTTCACTGGAAGCTGAACCTGGTTGGCTGATAGTACATTTCGTACCAGAATCAGTGAAGGCATTAATGCCGCTAAAGCTATTGCGATCCACAATACCTTTTTCACTTCAAAACTCCTTAGACTATACTGCTTTCGGCCCATATTTTAACCCATAGCTAGCAAATATGCAAAAATTCTTTGTAGCGCAACAGTTATTAACACCTGGCAAAGTGATTGATCCTTATATTGTTGACCCCATTAACCGTTGGGCGGACAGTAGACCAATTACACGGTTTGCTTGTTGGGTTTCTCAAGGAAGTTTGTGTATGCCCTAGTTTTAGGACAAGAAAAACCCCCGTACAGTTGTACGGGGGTTTTTATGTAGGTTATTTGATCTAGGTCGCTCGCTACTTGATTCCTTAAGAATCGTTTGCAATCAACTTGCTTCAAACTACCGTTTTACGGATGTTTACTGCTCTTCGGGAATGGCCACCACGGTTGGTGGGCAAGGAATGACAACCGGTGTAGATGAGACCTTTGTCTCAACTGCGCGGCCTGCTTCCGGGGTATACCCCGGTGTCCAAGTCGATGACGACTTGATAAAACAGCCACTTGAGTAACCGTGGTCAACATTCGGTGTTGGCTGCATTTGAATGATTTCGTCATTGACCAATGTCACCGTGACCGTTGAGTCATCTTGGCCCTGTTGATAACGGCTGTAGAGACCTGCCATCAAGTCACCGTTTGTGAATTGGATATTATTCCAACCCATTTGGCGGAACCCGACTGACTTACCGTGGTATTCCACGCTGTACACTGCTGCCGCAAGCGGAACCAGGCATTGTACTGTTTGTGGATCTACAACAATCACTTTTGGTACACAGGGTGTGGGTGGAGTTTCCGGTGTTGGCGGAGGCTCGTTCGGACAAGTTGGTGGGGGAGGTGCGCAGCCTTCTGTGGGCTTGTTTACTTCCCAATCAAATGTGCCATGGTCAAGCAATTCACCTTGGCCATTGCGCCATTCGATATATACCCAACCTGATATATGGTCCCCATTAGCCCAATTTCCTGATAGTGGACCAGACTGATCCACTATCGTTCCCGGGTTACCTGCCCAATCCGGATTCACCATAACAGTAAATCCTTCGCAGTTTTCCACGGTTTCGATGGTTGGATGCCAAGCAAGGCCCAGTTGTGCTTGCCCAAGCTCAACTGCGAGCTTCGGGCTAACGACGGGGATACAAGTGATGATCGCCAGAAAGACGATCCCGACAATAGCTAAACGCAAGTTCTTCAAGATTTTTTCTCCTAATCTATTTATCGAAATGCCTTCCGGACAACCGCTTGTAAACCGTGCACCAGCTCACAAACTTGCCACATGTGAAGTGCGAGAGAAGTTAGAAGGAAGCTTTCGCAATTGAAAGCACTTCAAGCCCCTCTCACACTTCACAGCTTTTGCTTGTGAGTTTGTCCATCCGTAAATTGTTAAGTTTGCAGGGCTTGTCCCTTTCTATGGTTTGAGCTTCTAAGCTCAAATGTAG
>CAYQUL010000034.1:0-373 GCA_964420735.1 uncultured Gammaproteobacteria bacterium | reverse complement strand
ACTTGTTTAAAATACTCCTACATTTGATCTTAATTTTGCCTATTTTACACTTAATTATCGGCTGGGGAAGAGGGAAGATTTCGTAGCTGCAGTCTTACTTGACTTAACAAGGTAATTATATACTAAAGGGTGTGTTTTGTCAAGTTTCACTTCAACTGATAAATATCATACTTTGAACTTGAATATGGCTATATTATAGCCCATAATTAGATATTTGTCAAGCCCCTAACTAAGTAAAAACGGCGCATTTTGTCAATGCGCCGAAATTGTTAAGGCTTAAGGGCCTTACAAGTAAATGATTCGAGTGTTGTTTGTGCCATCCATCCCTCAGTACCTAAAAAGTTGACCTTGATCCAGGCACCGTTAACCCCAC
>CAYQUL010000033.1:0-9000 GCA_964420735.1 uncultured Gammaproteobacteria bacterium | reverse complement strand
AAAGTGGTTTTCTAAAGGTTATAAAATACTGTTTCTCTGTGGTTATCCAATGGCTGAAGAAGCTTTCACAAAGGAAATTGGAGGTCCTCATCCTAACGCTTATTTTTTTACAAAAGAAAAGTTGAACGATTTTATTGCCGCAGTTAACCACGGAGTTGATGACAAAACAGTTGTCATCATCAAGAATATAGAACTATTTGGAAGCGAGATCATAAGCATAATTGATAAAACACATAATATTGTCGTTTCAGGGGACGTAAGCCAGTCGCAGGTAAAGAACGCCTTGTTAAAGAAAAAATTTACGACTGAAATTTATTTTTCTTCTTTTGAAGGAAAAGACTTACCACAGTTAGAAAAATATACGGGCTATGTAATATCGAGCAACTATCATGGTGTCACTTCACTGCGATTAAAGTAAAACGCTATATAGGTCTTACAGAAAAGTGGATCGCAGTGTTAATTTGTGAGGAGAATGGTAAAATAGGAAACTTAATTTATAAACGATGCCTCAATCAAATGTGGAGACAAAAAAGGAATTGTCATTAGACAAAAGTAGAGAACTTCTCAATACTTTAAAGTCACGTTTCGAGAAAAATATGAATCGGCATGGGGGACTTAAATGGGCACCTATCGAAGCAAGGCTTAAAACTAACCCGTTAAAACTGTGGTCAGTTAATGAAATGGAACAAACTGGTGGTGAACCTGACGTTGTTGCAACTAATAAGACTGGTGAGTATCTGTTTTGTGACTGCTCAATTGAGAGCCCTAAAGGGCGCAGAAGTCTTTGTTATGACAAGGAGGCTCATGAGGCAAGAAAAACATTTAAACCCAAAAGCACCGCGGTTGATATGGCCTCAGCTATGGGAATTGAATTGTTGACGGAAGAGGAATATAGATCGCTACAAAAACTTGGGGAGTTTGATACAAAAACATCTAGTTGGCTAAAGACTCCAGGAAACATTAGGAAATTAGGCGGTGCCATTTTTGCTGATAAAAGATATGAAAGTGTGTTTGTTTACCACAACAGTGCACCCTCATACTATGCCTCCCGTGGTTTCCGTGGCATTCTTAAGGTCTAAATTTTGAGTTTATCCCCACAAACCCGTATACTTCTGGAGTTTGTCACAATGACAAATGTTTTATTTAAGGAGACGCAAAGCAAATGAGTAATGTACTTGTGGTCGGTGGAACCGGAGTGGTTGGAAAACAAATTAGTGAAATGTTACTTAAGCGAGGTGACTATGTGCACCTGCTTGTGAGGGACAATCCCGAGTCTCTTGCCAAGGCAAAGCCACTGATTATGATGGGGGCACAGATTGTGAAATGAGACTTAACTGACCCTTCATCAATAAGGAACGCGGCAAACGCAATGGACCAAGTCGTTGCAACAGCTGCAACCTTTGATAACAGTTTTACCGAAGGGTACAGGTCACTGTTGGCTTCCGCGAAGAAGGCGAACGTTAGCCATTTCATTTACATTTCTAACTGGCCAAGGATAGAGCCGCTTTTATCGACCTTTGTCGGCAAGCACCTGATTGAACAGCTTGTCATTGGTTCTGACATTAATTACACCATTTTGCGGGCAGAACCATTTCTGGGCTATGTGGTTAACTTTATGATCAAGATGGCTCTTGATGCAGGATACCCGGTCGGGCTCTTTGCTAAAAATGACACTGTGTCAAAACAAGGAAAGCACTACTGGATTTCCGAAACGGATGTTGCGACCCTTACCGTCACGATGCTTGGGAACATAAGGTCGTTTGAAAAAATCTACCATGTTGGTGGACCTGAAGCACTCAGTCTAGTGGATGTGGTTCATCGCTATTCCCGTTTAAACAAAGTTGACGTGCCCATGTTAACGCTTAACGATCCGCCTGCAGGTGTTCCTGATTTTATCTACCAGCTTGTGGGTCAACTCTTTGAGTATGACTCACCTAAACCTGACGATATAGCTAACCAGTTTGGTGTCAAGATGACACACCCGGACGCTATCATTCGGCAGAAGTAAAACAGTTAGAGGTTATGGTTAATTATCACCATAACCTCTTTTTTTTTGAGTTTAGGAAAAAAAGAGTATAATCAGGGCGTCAAATCTATTGAAAGGTGAAAAGGATGCCAGACAAAACAGATTTTGCCTCTCGCCCTACTCACAAAGTTTTGATGCAGAGGCATCACGATTATTATGTAACTTTGTACCTTAGAGACGAGTTAAAAGCCCCTGACCGCGCACAATACGATCTTGCAATGCGACGTGAAGCTCAAGGGAATGTGACACCACTTCGTGAAGCATTACCAAAGACACGCGCACTTATTCGCAAGAAGTAGCTGTTTGACTAGGCAAACCAGTCATGGATGCCTAGTCTTTTTTTTGTGTCAAAAAAGAGCCATTTACCATGTCTTATTTAGTGTTTTGAGCTAAAAAGGCGTATAATGACGGTCTACGAAAGAAACAAAGCCAATACTCGTATTCCTGGGTACATATCCCCCTCGCGAGTGCGGTATAGCAACCTTCACACGTGATTTGCTTGTCTCGTGCCAAAAAATCCTCTCCACTGTGGCTGAATGTCGAGTTTGTGCTCTAAATGTCAATGCACTAGACACCTACGATTACCCAAAAGAGGTGTCGTGGCAGCTTGACCAGACTGACAAAAAGGCTCATGTGGAATTGGCACATGAACTAAACAAAAACCCTCGAGTCACCGGTATTATTATCGAGCACGAATATGGGATTTTTGGCGGTGAACATGGCGAAAACCTTTTGTACTTTCTTGATGCCTATACCAAACCTGTGGTAATCACCTTGCACACCGTTTTGCCTGAGCCTAACGAACACATGAGGCTCGTGACATCAAGAATTGTTGCCCGTGCAGACAAAATCGTCGTTTTAACTGAAAACTCGAGAAAAGTACTTGAAAACCTCTATATTGGCTCAAGTGGCAAAGTAACGGTCATTCCTCACGGAATACACAACACTCCCTTTGTGACCCCTAAGGTATCTAAAAAGTTGTTAAAACTTGAAGGCAGGAAAGTACTTTCAACCTTTGGTCTATTAAGTCGTGGAAAGGGCATTGAGTATGTTTTAAATGCACTGCCTAATATTGTAAAAAATGACCCAACGATTAAATACTTAGTGCTAGGTCAGACTCACCCTGTGGTGCGACGTGAGGAGGGAGAGAAATATCGAAAGGAACTTCTACGCCTTGTTAAAAAACTAAATCTTGAAAAACACGTAACTTTTTATGATCAGTACTTTAGCATTACTGATTTATTGCAGTACCTGGCTGCAACTGATGTGTATATCTCAACTTCAATTAACATTGACCAAGCAGTAAGCGGAACCCTCTCATATGCCCTAGGGGCAGGCCGCGCCGTGGTGAGCACTGAGTTTGCTCAAGCTCGTGAAATTGTGAGTACTAAAAATGGACGACTAGTACCAATCAAAAACTCAGAAGCAATGACCACGGCCTTAGAAAGTTTACTAAAAGATGAAAAAAAACTGCAGCAAATGCACAAACATGCATACAAAAACACTCGTCATATGGTGTGGAAGAGTGTTGCAACGGAGTACTTGAAGTTAATGACTTTCGTGAGCCCCTGTGTTGAAATTATGAACCCAGTTTTGCCAGAAATTTCAACAAAACACTTAGAAAAAATGACCGACAGCTTTGGGCTCTTTCAGTTTGCAGCCTTAAGCGAGCCACACAAGGAGTATGGCTACACCTTAGACGACAACGCACGAGCCTTAATTGTTGCGTCTGAACTTGCAACACTTGGAAACAAGAAAGCCATTAAACTTGCTAAAACTTATTTAGCTTTTATTTCTCGATGCCAATTGGAAAGTGGTGAATTTATAAATTATATTGACCACAGCGGAAAGGCACCGACAACACAAAACACAACAGAGGACTTGGAAGACGCCTATGCCCGTGCCATGTGGGCTCTGGCCCAAGTACTCTCATGCCAATCATTCACCCCTACTTTTCGAAAAAAGGCACAAGAAATGTTTGTTAAAGGGCTCTCGCAGTCGCATGAATTGCATCACCTTCGTGCACGAGCAACTATTATTAAGGCGTTTGCTCTTGCTCAAACAGTACTTCCATTTAAGCGTGGCTTTTTGTTGCAATCAATTGAGCGTGAGGCTGAAGTTTTGAAAGAGTCGTTAAAAACACACGCTTCAAAGAACTGGTATTGGTTTGACACATATCTTGGTTATAACAATGCCGTTTTGTCAGAGTCGTTGTTAATTGCAGGGGAGCTTCTTGCACTTCCTGAATACAGCAAACAAGGCAAATTATCACTACAGTTTCTCATTCGTGAGACATTTCGAGGTGAGGTTTATGTGCCAATTGGACACGCTGCTTGGTACCGAAGGGGAGAGAAACGCAGTGAATTTGATCAGCAACCAGAGGACCCGGCCGCAACAATCCTTGCACTTGCCAGAGCTTACCAAATCACTCACAATGCCATGTACAGACATTTAGCCTATGTTTGTTTTAGTTGGTTTTTAGGCAACAATATTTTAGGAAAAGCAGTGTATGATTCAGTAACAGCTGGCTGCTTTGACGGACTGCACCCTGACCGTGTAAACCTAAACCAGGGGGCAGAGTCGCTTGTCTCTTATTTACTTGCCCGGCTTACAATTGAAACATTACACACAAATGAAGATTCAACAGATAACAGATATTTTTCCTGATGTACGTGTTGCACGATACAACTTAACTGCCTGGCAAAAAAATGAAGGTGACTCAGTTTACCTTATTGGACGTGAGGTTGAGACACCAGGCGAGATAGGGGAACCTGATACGGGAATTTTGAAACTTTTTGAAGTTAATCAAGAAGGTGAGGTCATTCATGACCGGGTAATTTGGAAACCAATGTTTGATGGCATAAATCTTGAGGACCCCAGAGCACTTGAACTTGCTAATGAAAACTTAGTTATTGGACTTACCGCAGTACTTCGTGACAAGCGTGGTGTAGCAGTCCCCTTCCCTGCAATTGTTAAAATTGATTCTCACAGTTCTTGGAACCAAGAGTTGCCACCATTTTTAGTAATTAGTACTTTTGGACCAGGTAAAAACCTTACTCCCATGGGTCACTTGACCTATCTATTTCGACCTGACAGCCTCGACTACTACCACAAAATTTTAGTGTTTACGCTTCACAAGCAAGTGCCAGAGAAAATTGGAGATTTGGTGTTTCCTAAAGACCTTCCATGGGCCACCTGGCGAGTGGGAACAACAATGTCCCCTATTTGGTTAAGTGAAAATGAGGCATTATTTATTATCCACGGGATAACAAAACGAGTGGTTGAGGGAGTTGAGAAATACATTTATAGCATTGGACGTGCAAAACTTACTCGACACGACAACAACTACACCGTAACAGTTCATCCTGACCCAATCCTTACACCGGAAAACTTTTTAGATTCAGATGGAAATCCCCTGGTCCAGGAATTGCACCCCACACGACGTGTCGTCTACTCTTGTGGTGGAATAATAAAGAAAGGCAAGAGCGACACCTTGTCCCTTTATGTTAACGTTGGTGACCAATCTACCTTTGAGGTTCAGTTTTCTTTGTCAGAGCTAAGAGAAGGACTCTTCTAAAGGCTAATTCATGCTACACTTTTGTCTATGGTAGATATTCTGTTTTTAGGGGCAGCCGGAACGGTAACTGGGTCTTCATATTTAGTTATTCCAGAAAGTGGGAAAAGTCTTCTTGTTGATTGTGGCTTGTTTCAAGGAAGGCATGATATTGATCTACTAAACACCAGGCCAATAACCATTGACCCGAAGAGCGTTGCAGGAGTTGTTCTTACCCATGCACACCTAGACCACTGCGGTCGCCTTCCCCTTTTGTATAAAGCAGGGTTTCGTGTGCCGATCTATATGACTGAGGCAACACGTTCATTAACAGAACTTTCCCTTCTTGATTCTGCAAAAATCAGTGCAGAACGCGACACACCACTCTACACAGTAGATGACGTTTTGCATCAGATTCCCTACTACAAAAATGTTGAGTATCACCGACCATTTCAAGTAGGGAACTTCACCGTAACGATGAAAGACGCTGGGCACATTTTGGGCTCTGCTAGTTTAGAAGTTGTTTATTCCTCACCGGGAGGAAAGAAGGAAACCATTATTTTTTCAGGAGACCTCGGGAACACCCCACAAGACATTATTATGCCTACTGAGTTCTTTGATCGAGGTGACACCATCATTATGGAATCAACCTATGGTGACCGTGTACATCCTGACGAAGACCCTGTTGGAGTTTTGTCCAGAGAAATTCAGGCAGTTGAAGACAGTCAAGCAACACTCTTAATTCCTTCTTTCTCACTTGAACGAACACAAGAGTTATTGCACAAAATTGATCATTTAAAGAAAACACATAAGGTTAAAAACGAAACACAGGTGTATCTTGACTCGCCAATGGCCGAGCGGGCCACAGAAATATTTAAGCAGTTTAGAAAACTCTATAACCACGAACTCTCCTCGCACTCAGATGACCCATTTAGTTTTCCCGGTTTAGTTACTGTTGAGAAAGGACATGAAAGTGCAAAGATTAAGGAGCAGGCAGGAGCAAAGGTGATTATTGCAGGAAGCGGTATGATGACAGGAGGAAGAATACTAAACCACGCAATTGATTTTCTGCCAAGACATGACACACGAATTTTGTTTGTGGGCTACCAAGCAGAGGCTACCATTGGCCGAGCCATTTTGTCCGGTGAGAAAAGTGTCAATATTTACGGGCAACATGTTGAAGTAAACGCCTCGATTGCCGAAACCCAAGCATTAAGTTCTCATGCAGATCAGCCACGACTGATTAACTGGTTATCAAAAATCAAAGGTGCTTCTAAAATCATTTTGACTCATGGTGAAGATGGCCCACGTGAGGCATTAAAAAATGAAATTGGAAAAACACAAGACACCCATTGTTTCACTCCCCGACTCGACGAAGTTATTAGAACATAATAATTGCCTTACATTTCTGTAAGGCAACGGATACTAACGAAAAATCAAAAGTAACCCAATCAGAGCAAGCATCAGCAAGTAACTGCGTTCGAACACAGGTAACGCTCGCTTAAAACTTTTTTCTGCATCTGTATCACTGGCAAGAAAGTAGACACAAATCGTAAAAATCACATCCAAGGCAAATGTTACGATAACGGTTAGAACAAACCAGTTCGACGAGACGCTGTTCATGTTCCCAAGTTTGCCGCTAAAAAGATCAAGTGCTCTTACAAGTACATAGCCTACGACATTGGCAAAGAAATAGGCCAAGGCATTAAGCCCACGCGTAGTGTCTTCATACCGTTCCTGCGTTAACTCAATACAGAGTAACAGCACAGGAACAAGTGAGATAGCAATAAACCCCAATCCCCAACTTCGGTCGATGCGAAGAATCCCACCAAAGAGAATTGCAAGGCAAACGACAACAAACAGGATTGAGATTAGCTCTTTACGGTTACGAACTATCTCAGGACTTGGTTCTTTGTTCTTCACTTCCCATCGCCTAAAAATGTCATTGGCAACTATCCCGGTATAGCATCCGCTAAGTAACAAAAGAATCACGGCAACTAGAATGTCAAAAGGCATATTGCCCTCCTTAAATCAATTCAACGGTCCTTATTATAGGGGCACATGCCTGTCATGTCAATTTGCCTCTACTTGAAATCCGCCATTTTTGACTTTATGTGTAATTTATCTTATAATTGTTTATCGGAATCATTTCTCGAAAGGGATTTGCCATGAGTGGAATTCAGACGACGGTTTTTTACAATAAAAACCTGGATAAAGTAGCAAGCTTGACGCTACTAGACAGCTCAACAGGTTCCATGGTTTTACTGGTTGGAAGAGGTTTTTTTCCAAATATTGTGGAAGTAATGGATGAGCTCTCCGAGTCTCGTGAGTTCAATTCTTTTTGTTTTCACCCTGGTGACACAAGTAATGCTGAGACAATCATGTTTATAGTAAACCGCCGTCAGAAGCCTAACTGCGTGTTTACTGATTTCTCGGCACGCTTTACAGATTGGATTCACGAGTGAAGCTTTAGGCTTAAATCTGCAAGACTCCTTGCAGATTTCTTTTTTTAAAGTAAAGAAGTTCTTTGGCAAATGATATAATCGGTCCAAGATGTTTTAGGACCCTTAAAGGAGGTTATATTGTGGAGAGCGAAAACCTTTTAGTTGAGTTTTATCAACTACCAATGGTGCCTTTCCGAAATGAAGTGGCACGGTCATACGACAATATTGTCAAACTCCTTTCACAGGAAAGTCTGAAGGCTGTTGTTACCGAAAAGCATTCGATCGACAACATGGCGCAGGAGTTTACAGTCTTTCTTAAAAGAAGATTGTTTACTGAAGTATATGACTTGCGGTCATACACTGACATTCAGGTTGCACTGGAGAGAGAGATGAAGTGGCGAAATGGTTTAACCTTTAGGGTACAGCCACCAATTCACCCATTGCTTATTTCCGACTACGAAATGCACGCTGTGTGGAACAACCCAACTGTGCGAATCGTCTCATGGAAAGGCAAGGGCGCCGCATACGTCACAAACTTAGTTCGCTCAGCAATTAAAAACTGCGCGATGTGAAAAGAGAGCAATTGTTTAACTCCGAAGTAATTCGGAGTTTTTTGTTGGTTTATCACATTGAAAAAAAGTTAAAACTAGTGAACAATGATTGTGTATGTCACCTGCCCCTATTGCCTACTTCTCCCTTGAGTTTGGAATTGACTCAAACATACCAACATATGCTGGGGGCCTTGGTATCCTTGCTGCTGACACCTTGCTTCAAGCCGCTGACGACAACATCCCAATGGTTGGAATTGGCATGATGTACAAAGGTAAACGGTTCATTCAAAAGATTAATGAAGAGGGTATGCAATATGAAGAACCAACTCCCTTTAGGCTTGACGGTTCTTCGTTTTTTCGGCGAGTGGACGTCGTAGGTCAACCAGTTCGCTTTGATATTAATGTGGCAGGAGAGACAGTGTGGAT
>CAYQUL010000032.1:6126-9099 GCA_964420735.1 uncultured Gammaproteobacteria bacterium | reverse complement strand
CAATTTCGTCCTGGTGAACCCAATTTCTTACGGCAAAAAGAGTTGTTCCAAAAACTCTACTATCGAACTGGCCGTGGATTGGCAGATTTTGTTCGCTTAATTCCTGACGCCAAGGCTAGCTAAGAGGAAAGCCAGCTCAATTGAGCTGGCTTATCTTTATGCGTTTGTCAGGCGAGTTAGCACCGGAACAAGTCCACGTTCAAACGCAACTGGCTTAAAATGCATACCCATTGACTCCACAATTGGGCCAATAGTCAGGCTATCATCAAGCAGCATGCAGTTAGCGGGCAGTAGTGCATGTTCTCTTAAGAACCGAGAAAAAAAGATGTTCTCCCCGCTTTCGGCCATATCAGCCTTCAATGCCTTAATCGTTGCAGAGTTTAAGATGTAATCAAAGTTCTGCTTTAAGTTTAAGGTGGGAACTGTCCACCGAGTAAACGAGTCCATATTGTCAGTTGCAATAGCAACCGCTACCCCACTTGAACGAATTTTCTCGATTAAACTCAGTGCCCCAGGCACAAGACTCATTGTACTTACACTTTTCACAAACTCCTGAAACAGGAAGTCATATGAAATGTTAGTGGCCTTTGCAATTTTTCGAATTGCTGCCTCAGAACTGAGTTGTCCTCTCATCCACGGCTGAATAATCGACTTACTTTCCAACCGAACAATTGTGTCAAGGCGGGCGGCGTATGCATGATACTTGTGCTCAGGGTTTGCTAATTGATGCCAAAACTTGGTGACTGACAAAGTGCCATACCAATCGATGAAAATAACCTTAATTGATTTGTTTTTCATGTTCTCCTCCACTACCAATTTCTACCTAAAAAAAGAACCTTCGCCGTAATAACACGACGAAGGCTGCTGCGAGGACGACGGACAATCTGGTCGTATCTGTTCCCGCACGACCTGGCCTAAGTATAGAATATTTCTGATTACTCGTCAAAATCAGAGAGTTGGCTCAGTTATTGAAGGTGTGGCCTCAAGTGGAATAGGGGTTGTTGTTGGGGTAGGAGCAAGTGTAGCAACAACTTGAGCCTGCTGAGGCAATACCTCAAGGTCGGTTGCGTCTGTTACTTCAAGAACGCCTGAGTCAACATTAAACCTCCCTGAGGCAAAGATTCGCTTTCCAACATACTTCTCTAAATTGACATTTGTTGGAATAGACAAGTTAATTGCTTTTGCATCTGTGGTTTGCAGATAAAACTTATTATCTGCAATCTTTCGCAATATTCCTGAGTAGGCTGCGTCTCGCCACGGGTCAGGTGACGGGGTTGGCAAAGGCAGGGGAAGCACTTCACGAAGTACTGGTACATTGTGCAACAAGGCGGTTAAAGCGCCAAGGCTAAAGGTTCCACTAAAAAGAAGTATTACTAATATAAGAGTTGTAAGCGGCTTAATTTTAATGCGCAACTCTACCCCCTCATTTCCAATAATACGCTTCCACCAACGCTTAAGGTATGTAATGGGGTTTGTAACTGAGAAAGAAACTAGCGGAGGATCGCCTTGTGTCTTTTTCTCTGTAGCCATATTTAAATCTACTCCCTAGGTATGTTTGTCTGCAACTGTTGAGGCTGCCCAAGAGTGTGGTTTGGTTTTAGCAGTAAAACCACTGCCTGTTACCATTCCTACCACTTCACGAATCATTTCCCTCGTGTCCCCAACTTGTCCGACATCAATATGAATCTCAAGTTCATACAGCACAGGTGATACTGTTTCACCAAACAGTGGGAGAAACGTTTGTGCAGTGTCCAGAGACCTCATTGTTTCAGTGTATATTTTCTCTCGTAAAGTTGGTGCTCTGAACGCTTTTTCCCGATTCCAAAAGTACCTGGCTCCGACCCCCTCACGGTGTACAACAATTGCCGTAACAAAATCGCATACCTTTTTCCCTTCTTCCCTTTTAATCTGTGAATCAGAACCAATTATTAAGCGATAAGCGCCGTGCGGCTCCTCTTTCATAAACTGTGCAATTTCTGTTACTAAACTCATTAAGGTAAGTTTTCCCTTTGTGGGGCTAATAAATAGCGTGTCTGGAGTCATACGAAGTTTTTAGGACCAATACAAGACAGTCAACATTCCGGCAAGACCAATGGCACTTACAAAGATATACTCTAAAATTACTTCAAAACTTAAGTCTCGCTCAATGCTGTGGTGCACAATACCCCAGGTAGCATACGAAACGGCGAGTGCTGTCGCGATTGCAATTTGAAGTGCACGGTCATACGGAAAACTTAAGAAACCAATAATGCCCACGGCAAAGACTGCAAACAGGGGTATGTAGTGAGTCGTGTGTTTGTGATTGTGCATTTGTTTAGGTTAAGTCTATAGAATCTGGCCGGCACGTGCGATAACCAGTACAACAATTACAATTCCTAAAAAAGTGATATGTGCAACTCTCCGGCCGCCGTGTCGATAAATATTGCGTCGTGAGATAACCACGGCGTCAATTACAAAAATGAGGGAGAGCAAAATAATAACTGAAAGAGAAATTATTTTTGATATATCAAATACATATGCCGTTTTGCTTGCCGTGGTGTCTTGTGTTAGGGTTGAGTCACCTTCAATTTTTGGCACTTCTTGAACAGGTACACTGGTTGTGGCTTGAGCAACAGCAGGTTTTACAGCAGTATCAGTGTTTTTTGCAGCAGCAACCGGAACTACGGCAGGCTCGCTTGCCAAAGTACCAAACAGCTGAACAACAATTGTCGCCTCTCGACCGTTTAGGTTTCCTTCAATCACCGCAACACCGATTTCCTTGTATTTAGGTGAAAGCATATTTTCGCGGTGACTAGGGGAGGCCATCCACCCTTCAACGGCGCCTGAAGCTGAGTTAAAGTCACGCGCCAGGTTTTCTCCGGCATAGCGATATTTGTACCCAACCGCTTTAAAAAAGTCCCAAGGCTCTGTCCCGTCTGGCGCAACATGAGCCCAGTATCCCTTGGCCAACATATCAGCTCCCTTTGCCTGAGC
>CAYQUL010000032.1:0-6116 GCA_964420735.1 uncultured Gammaproteobacteria bacterium | reverse complement strand
TGACTGGTGAAAGCCCGTTTTCCGCTCGCTTAACGTTTGTTAAACGAATGACTTCAGGGAGGCTAATTTGAGAAGCGTACCCCAATACGTTCCCTTGAGGCAGAACAATTGGTGGCGTACGAGCAACACTAAACTGAACAAGAACAAGGGCAAAGACAAGTAAAAACAGATATGGGGCATGGAGAAGTCGAGCTTTGTAATTATTGCTTTCACGAGGAGATACGTAGTGGAGTAGGGCAGTAACGGCAGACATATGTTTTATTTTTATGCAGGTAGGTACAATCGCACTTTAGTGACAACTTCACTTGGGGTGAAGTTTGCCTTGATTAAATACTCTTTTGCACCTAATGCTAAAGCTTTTTTAGCTTCTTCCTCTTGTGAAAGGTTTGAAAGAATAATAACTGGGATATTTTTACCAATTTCAGTTGCCCGCAGACGAGATAACATATCAATTCCTGAGAGCTTTGGCATCATTACGTCCAAAATAATAAAGTCGGGGTGATTGGCTGTGGCTTTAGACAACCCCTCTTCCCCATCGGCAGCTGAGACAACCTCAAAACCTTCCGTTATAAACTTGGTCGTGTACATTTTTGTAAGGAGTGGGTCGTCCTCAACAATTAATATTTTGTGCTTGCCTGTAGGATTCATATTCACATATTACTCTACCAGAGCTTCTGCCACAAGATACCTTGAAAGTCCTGCTCTTACAGTGTTGGCGGGGTTCGCTTAATAGTAATTGTAGAGCGGTCACGCAGAATCTCATTTAATACATTATTTAAAATGTTTTTTAATTGACTTGCCCGGGTGGCGTTATAGTACCCGTTCTGAGTTAGGTATGAGTTAAAGATATTCACAACATCTCGAGGAGGCTTGGTAAAAATGGTTACGGCATAGGCGTCAACATCTGGGTCGCGAGACCCGCTTCTTATACCAGTTCCTGATATCGGTGGAATGGTGGTGTCTTTTGTGGCAATCGAACAGGAAAGAAAGTCTTTGGCCAAAGGCTCGCACAAGTTATATGCCGTTTGATTAAAATTGTCTGCATCCCATGGTCCGTCTTTATACTGGTTGTAGTTGTAGCATGTCCAACCTTCACTGTTTTGCTCACAGTAGTTGTTCCCTTGTCGGTCTTTAGGAAAACCTGGACAAAAAACTGATGGGCCACACGCAGGGTATGGAATTCGAGAGTTTGGTTCTCCATCTGTAATAACAATTTCAACTTGCTTAGTCTTTAGTTTCTTGTTTGCTGCAAAATAGTCATGTGACCTTGTAAAAGCTGTACCAATACTTGTGGCGTCCATTACCCCAGCACAAGCGGACGAAGTTGCCCTAGTTGAACCAAATCCTTGTGAGATGGCTGCACGGATTTGGTCATAACTTAACCCACTTTTGGGAGTCACCTCTACTCCATTGTAGGTCAGCCACTTGGAATCAATTCCAAAAACAACAATCCCTAAATTAAATCTACCTGAATAAGTTCCTGCTCGAGAAATTTCTGCAAGTTTACTGACAAAGTTGTCAGCGGCCTCTGTTTGAGAGTCAAACCGTGAAGGCCGTGTGTTACAGTTCTCACAGTCGGCCCCAGCATCCATACTTCCTGTACAGTCTAATGACAAAATCATGTCAACATTATCCACTTCTCGAACACTATCAATTTTTCGTGTCGCCTCAATTCGAGAGACCGCAAATGAGCGCTGACTGGTGACTACAATATTTTGCACTTGCCCATTCTGGGTACCTTTGACATTAATAGTAGTTCCTGCAATATTTTTTGAGTATGAAATTGGAAATGAATTTTCTGGAATTAGGTTTGCAGTGAGTCGAGCCAACAAGTCGTTTATTTCACTTTCAGCTTCATAAGTTGCAACAACGGTATCAGCTTGCGACTGGCTTCGCTTGAGTGAACCCATCAGGCGAGAAAAAGTCACTGCTGCCAAGAGTGAGATAACAACAGCCATAATCATTAAGTACAAAAGTGTTGCGGCTCCTGACTGTCTTTTTGTGTTTGTCATATTCATATAGAGTTATTTTACCTTCCTGGCTTAGGCGTTGGAACTGGTGTAGGCCGCGGGGTAGGAACTGGCGTTGGTGTCTTAACCGGCGTTGGTGAAGGTGTTCTATACGGAGTGGGTGTGGGCCGCGGGGTAGGAGTCTTAACTGGTGTTGGTGTTGGAACGGGAGTAGGTGACTTAGTTGGCGTTGGGGTAGGAACTGGTGTAACAGTCGGCGTTGGGGTTGGAGTAGGAGCCGGCTCAATTGCAGAAACAACTCCACTTCTAGGTGAAATAAACAAAGAGACATGGTCGCGAACACTTAAGGACTCTCGATGAATTAAGTCAAAGATTATTTCAAGTGATGCATTTGATGACGTTTCGTGCAAGTATTCGCTTGGTATAATTTGGTTTGGAAGTCCCTGAGCAGACCAACCAAGCCGAATGGCCGCCCCAGAGAAATGCTGATAGTACTCTAAGCGAATGTCATACAGTTTCCCCTTCTCAAGATTATTAATACTTCCAGAGTTAATGGTTAGTCCATGGTCTGTCCAATTATTAATTAACAGCTTGTTATCAACCCACAAACGAACACCGTCATCTGATTGAGTGTAAAACGTATACCTACCGGAAACCGGAGCTTCAACTTGTCCAGTCCAGCGAACTGAGTAGTTATTTGGCTTCATTTGTGAGAAGGGAGCTGCATTCCCCCAGTCAAAGTCGATTTCAAAATCAACTCTTGTATCAACAA
The DNA here is from genome assembly GCA_964420735.1 of uncultured Gammaproteobacteria bacterium. GTDB lineage: Bacteria > Patescibacteriota > Microgenomatia > UBA8517 > UBA8517 > CAYQUL01. The sequence continues at coordinate 3,374 of CAYQUL010000032.1, read as the reverse complement.
GATTTTGAAAATTAAGTTCGTCGTAATAGGTGGCGGTTAACCCTTGTCCCTGACCTTGTGCATTAACAGACGTAACATTGGTTCTTTTGATCACTTCAAAATTTTCAACTGAAATGTTTTCTGCAGTTAGGGGAGAGGCACCCTTGGTAAGCCTTCCACTCTCTATTTTGTATGCCAAATTGTCCAAAGACAGAATCCCGTTTATAAAACTAATGTTTTCAGCAAATCGAGCATTGTTGCCGATGTCCGTTTCAATGTCATTTCGAGCAATTGATATGTCATCAAGCAAGCGCGCTTTGTTGGTTGAAGTAAGGAGCGTCACAATTAAGTTAGTTGCAATAATAAAAACAGCAGCAGACATGGATAATCCAATTAAAACTTCAACTAACGTAAAGCCCTTTGTGTGTTTTTTCATTTTATGTTTCCATTAAAAACAAGAAGTCTCGCACTAATATTTTTGTTCACGTTAACTTCCTTCCACGTTAAGTTTACCGTTACCTCTTTACTTGTGTTGTCTTTTTTCCCACTTTGACATGCACCACCAGACAGCAGTGGCCTGCGCTCCCCAGTTATCGTATCTCTGCAAACACTGGCTAAGGTAATGGTGCGATCAAAGCGTGTGGCAAGTTCTGTTTCTCCACCGTCTACTAACACCCAACTTTTGCTGTCAGCGTCAAACGCGGGAGAGTACACACCATCAGGATAAGCTTTCCAATCATTAAGTAAGGCGTTGTGAGCTATTTCCATTCCATCGGTTACGTAAGACGAGGCTTGAGAGTCATAACGAGAACGCTCTGTTCTTCTTTGCAGAAAACTGATCGTTCCGTAAAGGGTTATAAAAATCATAGAAAAAATAACCAGTGACAACAATATTTCGACCATAATAAATCCTTTTTTCATTTTTTTATTTTATTTCCAAATCAAGAACACCAGTTTTGTATACTTTAATGTGCCCCTCCGCTCCTTTTTGGTTTACGACAATTATTTCTTGATCAACCGGTGTTTCCCCTGTGCCTAATTCAAACCAAATGGTAAATGCACTTTTGAATCTGGTGTCTTCCGGAATAGTTCTTGTTGCCTCAACAACAAAATTTTCGCTTGTTCCACGAATGACTTCATAGGTATTGGCGTTAACTGAGTGAACGCCCCAAGCAACTTGTTTTTGTCCTTCTCGAGAGTAGACGTGTGCTGTCCGTGTGGCATCAGCCACATCAGTTACAGCTGACTGCAAATGATATTTGTTTGAAGCAGTAATGTAGTTAGTCAGAAGCGGAAACGACAAAACAGCCAAGAGAACAACAACAAGAATTATTTCAACATAGGTAAAGGCAGATCGTAATTTCATGGGCAGGACAAGCTATTTAACTGTTATTTTGGATGGCGTCACAATAATATCGATATCAGGAATCAAAGGTTTAATCACAATTCTTTCTTTTAAAGCACTTACTGTGTAAACACCAGACTTAGTTGGCTTTACTATCACTTTTCCAATTAACACTTCTCCTTTAAACGGAGTTGTACGCGAGACTGTGGAGGCGCCCACTGTCGAAATCCCTGAAGTGTCTAGACCAATTGATATCGTAGGAATTAACACATTTGAGTGATCATAATGGGCCATTACTGAAAGTTCAATTTCACTGCCTCTTGAAGCAATAACTTGTGCTGGGGTGACCCATACACGCAACTCACTTTTCTCATCAGCTTGTGAGATAAAACTAAACGTTTGACCTGAATAAAAAAAGAGTAATAAAAAAGGTAAAATTGCAGTAAGCAAGATAACCCCAAGTAAAACAGGAGAGATCCCTCGTTTCTTTATTTGACGAGGATTTGCTGCAAACACATGCGCGTCCATAGTTCTATACTAGTGGGAAGTTTTCCTTCTGTCGAGCCTATGTTTAGGAATCTAGAGATGGGCAGTAGGTTCAAGATGACGCTTTTTCTCAACTGGCAACTCAAACCAAAAATTGCTCCCCTTTCCACTTTCAGAAATAAGACCAATTCTTCCACCAAATCGCTCGATTAGTAACTTTGAAATATATAACCCAAGTCCTGTACCAATCGTTTTTCCAACAACTGACTGTACGCGATAAAATTTCTGAAACAGTTTTAGCTGTTCATCTTCTGAAATTCCTGAACCCGTGTCTTTTACTTCAACTCGAACGGTATCAGTATTAGGGTTATTTACACCAATTGAAACGGAACCAGTTTCCGTATATTTAATAGCATTACTGACAAGGTTTACGATAACCTCGTGAATTTTGTCTTCATCGACATAAACAGTGTCCAGACAGTTTGGTGCTATCTCAACACTAAAGGCGAGTTTTTTGTTCATAGCCTCACCTTGGAACTCTCCATGAACAGCATTTGCGACCGTTGAAACGTTAAAAAGTGAGGGATTAAGGGTAAGTCTTCCTTCTTCAATGCGACCAACATCTAACATGTTGTTAACCAGTCGAATCATTCGCTCACTTGAAACCATTGAGTCACTTAGAAACTCTGAAGCCTTGGGCGTAATGGGGCCAGCGTCCCCATCAATTACCATTGAAAGAAATCCCCGAATGGCTGTAAGTGGGGCACGCAGTTCGTGGGCTGCCATACTGATAAATTCATTTTTCTTTCCATCAATAGTTTTAAGTTTAGTGTTTGTGTCACTTAATTCACGAGTAACGTGTTCCAGTTTCTCTCGTTGTGTTATTTCACTCTTAACCGAGCGAACCAAATAAATACCCATTAAAACTGAGATTGAAAAGACAAAGGTATCAATTGAAACTTCGATAAGAGAGTTATTGAGAAGAAAAATACGGGCAAACAAGATACACCAAATCGTGATAATTAATGCCTCTGACGCAATTAGCTTTATATCAAAGAGTTTGTGTCTGATAATGGCGTAGGAGGTAAACCCTAAAAGAAAGCTTGTTGAGTAGTCTCCCAAAAAGTACAAATAGGTGATATTAAAGAAAACAGGAAGGGTAATGTTAAAGATTGCGTTCATCACGTAGAAAATGATGACACCAATTAAAAAGAATCTTGCACTACTGTTTATTTTTGAGCGATACATTGGCTGAAGCGTTGCAATGATAATAATCACGATTGCCACCAAGAATGGGTAAAAGGCGGCACCGTAAACAATATCTACAACACCGCTTGTAAACTTTATGTCTTTAATTATTACATCGGTAAACGCCGTTAGGGCACCAAACACAAGCGTTAAAACACTTAAGAAAATGCTCACTCTTCTGTGCGCATGCTCTTTTTTCATCATAAGAAGTGAAATTAAGTACACTGAATAAAACACAATAGGTGTCGCAATCCAAGCGATACGCAGGAAAAGCAATGACAGGTCATGATGTAAACCAAAAATACGAGCCAGATAG
>CAYQUL010000031.1:0-9536 GCA_964420735.1 uncultured Gammaproteobacteria bacterium | reverse complement strand
ATTTTATATTGTTAGAAGAATGACAGTTAAATTTGTCGAAATTTATAAATGAATTTTCATCAGTGAACAAGAAAACAACATTGATCATAAGCTTAATCATTTACATGTTCATATAACTATTAATAAGTGAACTCTTGAGTTACGATACAGCAAACTTGCCCAAATGAGTAGGATGGTTTTTACCAAACTAATAATTCTTTCGTGAACCGTGCGGTACCCGACATACAAGATGAAGTTAACGCTTTATTTCTCAAGAATCTCAACTGAAGTAATAGTAACAGGCTTCACTGGTTTACTTTGTTCTCCTCCAAAGGCAACAGTAGTTTGGGCTGTTGCAATCTTGTCCACTACTTCAATTCCACTTACAACTTTTCCAAAAATGACGTAGTTTTTGGGAAGAGGATAATCTTTGTGCATAATAAAGAACTGACTCCCATTAGTGTTAGGGCCTGCGTTTGCCATTGCTATTGTTCCACGAGTATATTCTCCCGTAAATTTCTCATCATCAAATTGGTATCCCGGTCCACCTGCTCCCGTTCCATCTGGGTCCCCGCCTTGAATCATAAATCCGTCAATAACTCGGTGAAAAATAACACCATCATAAAAATTTGCCTTTGCCAGATATACAAAGTTATTTACCGTTACTGGAGTTGCCGAGGCATTTAGGTCAATTGTTATGTCACCCTCACTAGTATGCATCAAGGCTTGATACATCTTTTTGGTGTCAATTGTCATAGTTGGCTTTGTCATTGGTTTTACTTCTTTCTTTTCAGTTTGAACGGCACTTGCTGCTGCACTGGCTGTTGGTGTAGCACTTTTAGTGTCATTGGCAGTATACCCTAACGTATTGTTTTCAGGAAGTGCTTTTTTTTGAGCCTTTAATGTATAAAAAATCCCTCCCCCGATTAATACTAAAGCAATAACTGACAGAGATACCCAATTTTTCATCGAAATTTATATTACCCTAAAAACCTTATTTGCGATAGATGTCGTAACTGACGGGGTGAAACAAGAATATTGCAGGGCTCTCTTCAAGCAAAAAGCGCTGAAAATCTAAGTATATTTTCTTGCGCTTCTCATGATCTAGCTCCATTCGTCCATCTTCAAGTAATTTATCAATTCTGGGGTTTTTAAAGTAAGAAATGTTTGTCGCCGTTTGCGTTGAATGCCAACTAGGATATTGATCTGGGTCAAGCGGAATACTGTAGGTTGCCAAAAATGCTTCATAGTTTTCCGGTACGCCATTAGTTACTTGAACCTCAGTTTCAATTCCAATTGCTTTCCAATCTTTAGCCACAAGGTCCGCGATCTCAACCAAGCCTGCAGTTGTTGAAAGGTGGATCTTTGGCCGCGCGTTCTTCTTAAATACTTCCGTTAAGATCTCTGTTGCTCGTTTTTGATCAAAATCATATGGCTTAACCTGTGGATTATAGCTCCAAGAGTCAGGTGAAATAGGACTTATGGCACGAGGAAGGTTATATGTCTGCTTATCGATTGCATAGTTTAAGGCCTGTCTAAAAGGCTTGTTCCCCGTTCCATTAAAAAGCTCCGAGTCGTTATTCAAAAAAATTGCAATGTATCGATCATTTCGAGTATTTGCTAAAACTCCTGCCTGGCTCCATAAATTAAATGGCTCTGCATTTGAAACATCAACTATGCGGTCAATTTCACCAAGCTTATATCCAGTTTTAAGTCGCTCTTCTGATGGATAGAAACGAAAAATCTTTTGTTGATTGATCTTGTTGGTCAGCGTGATCCGCTCAATATAGTTCCCGTTCTTGGTGATATTTGAGACTGACCACACGCCTGTTCCAATTAAACCCTTCTTAAAAACTGCACGAGAAACGATTACCGGAAAGGGGGCAAATTCGTTGGGGAGTTTAAAAACAATAGTCTCGGGATTAGGACGCTCAATTGTGGCTTCATCAAACGTATATCGAATGTCTGCTGAAGTTAATGGAGTCCCATCTTGCCAGCGTCGTGCTGTGTCTAAGACAAATGTCCATGTTTTGCCTTTGTCTGTGGCTTCCCAACTTTTAGCAAGGGAGGAGACAGCCTGTCCATCATCAGCAATTTTAGTTAACCCTTCACCTATTTCGTTTAAGACTGCGTCAGGCAAATCGTCGACAAAGTACCTTCCGGTCAAACCAATGTATTCTGTTTTGTTTCCAAGTCTTGGGGCAACTGTACGAGCTACTAAAAAAAGAAGTATGCCAAACAGAAGGCCAAAAAGAAGTACATAACGGAAGCGAAAAAGAAAGGTTATCGTAAGAGCAATATAGAAGCGAATAATTTTCATGGGTGCCTAGATGGCAAATGAAAGAATAGAAATAACGATAAACAAAAAGGCGAGCACAAACGTACCCTTAAATACGATACTTTCAAGTCCTCGTCGGCTAAAGCTGCCTCCACCCCACATTCGTCCAAAACCCTTTCCTTTAGCCTGAATAAGGATAAAGAAAGCAAGTAAAAGGGCGACAACGAGTTGACTTATTAGTAATGTCTGTCCCATGGAGAATAGTATATCAGGACAGAAGCCCACTTACCACTGAGATCAAAATAGAGAAGGCCAGGTAGGCCAAGGCACCTTCTCCAAAGTTAACAGCAGGAATGTCAAGCCACCGGGTTGATGCCCCAACAAAATGGAAACCTACTATTTGAAACTGGTTTAGAGCTAAGTCAACGATAAAAAGGGTAACTGCGTGGCCAATAAACTTAAACAGACCAAGAGTGACTAAATTTAGAGGAAGTAAAAGCAGGTTAACCACTGGGCGAACAAAATAAGCTGCAATGGCTAGTGCCACCCCTGCAACAAACAATCCTTCAAGGCCATTTTGAAATACAATACCTGAGGCAATTTGTGTTGCTATAAATAAACTAGCAACTTCAACTGCAAAAATATTGACAATTCTTTTCATTACTTTATTTTAGCACTGCTTTTGGCTTCTGCGGAAAGGAGTGCATCTGTTACGAGCTTGTGGTGATACCTACGAGCAAAGCGATGTGCTTCGTCTCGAATGCGTTGCATCAGGTTTTTGGCTCCCCCATCAGGCAGAACCGTACTTTTAAATTCTCCATTCACAAAAGCAATGATAGTCTCATATCGCTTCGCCAGACCTACGAGTGGAACTGTGTCTCCTAAAACCTCAATTGCTTTCATAAGCTGCCCCTTTCCTCCATCAACAACAAGCAGGTCAGGCTTCCCCCATGAGTCAAAATACTTAGAACGGCGTGTTAAGACTTCTCTCATGCTTTCAGTGTCGTTGTTTTGACGTTCTTTCTTTATTCTAAAATGTCGGTAGTACTGCTTGTCTGGTTCTCCACTGATAAAAGTAACCATTGAGGCCGTCGGGTGGGTACCTGACAAATGAGCGATATCAAAACACTCAATTCTGTTGATTGTCATTTTCCCTAAGAATGGCTCGATTATTTTTTCTAATTGATCTGATTCACGGTGACGAATATCACTTAAAAGTTCAGGGTCACGAACATAGCCTTCAATTGATGCATTAGGACTAGTAACAGCATTAAGTGAAGCCAGGCGTTCACGAAACAGCGAAGCCTCTTCATAGTCTTCCCCTTTAGCGTGTCGCTCCATTTCCTTTGTTAACTCTGTCTTAACAAGATCAGGTTTGCCAGACAGGATTCTTGTGAGGCGTCGTATGTTAGCTTTGTATTCTTTCTTCATTGCTTCGCGCTTTTGGTCGTTTTGTTCATACACAATGGTATTAGGGCATGGGTTACAAAGTCCGATTTGATGATAGATACAGGCACGCTTCCCAATTGTGTGGTGTGAGTACGGAGTAACACGGCGCAGAAGTTTTAATACTTTTCTCACACTTCCGGCGTTAACAAACGGTCCGAAATAGTTCTTCATTGGGGTACTTGCAAGCTGTGTCTGTCTTAGTGTTAAAACACGGGGGAAAACTTCCTTTGTGATTGCAATGTACAAAGGACTCTTGTCATCCTTAAGTTCAATATTGTACTTAGGCATGTATTTTTTAACCAAATTCGATTCAAGCAGAAGGGCTTCAATCTCAGAGTTAACTTGGATTAACGAAAGGTTTGTTGCTTCATGCACCATGGCATAGGTCTTTGGGCCCAAGGAGATGGCGATGTAGCTTACTAACCTGTTTTTAAGGTTCTTTGCTTTTCCAATGTAAATTGGCTTTCCAGTTTGGTCACGAAAAAGATACACCCCGGGTGTTTGAGGACTAGCAAGTATTGTTTCTCTAGTAAATGGATATGTTTTCATCGTTTAAAAAGTGTGGGAAGCTTCATTTTCCTGTGTCTTGGAACGACCAAGACAATTGTAATGGCAGCGACTGCCAGAATCAAAAAAATAAGCGGTAGTTGCGTCAAGGTAACACTTGATTTGTTGATGGCAAGTTTCATTTCACTCTCATCAGAGGAAACCATCACGCTTTCAGGTAAGTCACGGGCAAGTAACCCTGCGCGAAGCTTTAGTGGGTATACGTATTGGCTAAATGGAAGCAGCACCGGAATAATTGAATCTGACAAGATACTTTTTTCAGTTTGAATAGTCACCCGTTGGTTATAAAAAGCGGTTGCACCGATGTTTGCAACTCGAGCGTTAAAGGAAAGAGCTAACAGCGGAAATTGACTTGTTTCTTCAATTGATACGTTTACTTCGTTTGAGTCTTGGTTCCAGGTACCAAATTGTACAGAGACAAGTTTGGCGTCCGATGTGTCAAATTTGTAACTTCCAGGAGGGGCTGGTGAGTCTGACTCTCCGTGCATCACAAAGGCGATTCGCTTAAAGTCCATTCGATCAAAATAGTCATCCCCAGATGTCTTTCCCCACGTAGGGTCAGCGGCAACCCACAACAGTCTTTTGTTGTCCCAATACTCCGGCCAGGCGTGTAACACATCTCCTTTTTGTGAAAGCGGAGTTAATGTTTTGTTCTCCGTTATCGCATATCCATTAACAACTCTTGCCGGAATACCTTTTGCACGCATTAAAGCCACAAATACATCGCTAAACTCCTGGCACAACGCTTTTTCAGGCTCTTTTAAAGCGTTACTTGCACCAAGACGACTTCCATCGGTTTGTGCTCTCTCAAAATCATACGATAAGTTACTTACGACATATTCATATACAGCTCTCTCGTCAGGAAGAGATTGTGCCGTCTCTTTGATTAACTGATCATCTGTATCCCAAAAGGACCCCTTCTGTGTGTTGGTGTTTAAGTTAACGGGAGTATTTAAGAAATGAATTGGAGACTCATACACTTGTACCGTTCCACGGGCTTCTACATGAAGTTTTTGGTTTGGTGACAAACGAAACTGTGCAAGCCAGTTTCCATCGTTATCTAGCCGCATATTTGTAGGAATTGGTGTCATCGATTGCAAATGAACACGTTGATATGCGGTGTCAGGTGGAACCGGAACTTCTATGTCCTTAAGGGCATTAGTTGTGTTTTGAATGTCATACCCCAGGTCAAAGTCAAGCACTTGAAACTTGCCAAAGACTAAAAAGATACTGTGATCTCCGATCGTGTCGAAACGAATAATGTTGTCCACTATTTGTGAAGGCTCTGGGCGTGCCGTTGCTAGTTCTCCAAGGGAGGCGTCGGCCTTAATGGTTACTCTTTTTCTCGTAAAGTCACCTAAAAGGGTTGGAAGACTTATCTCCCATACTTCACCAGCTTTTCTCATCGATACATGATCTTCAGTTTGCAAGGTAAATTTTCTCACTTGGTCACGACCTACAACTTTGTCGATGAAGACAATTTTATAAACCGGGGGACTGGCTGACACGTTACTTACAGCCAGTTTCACTCCATTCTCATAGGCCGCCACTGAGTCATAGCTAATATCAGAAAGTGTAATGTCAAGAGACTCTGCAAATTGTTCAGTGGTGATGTTTCTTATTGATATTTCGTATTCTGAAAGCGTTTTCCCATTGTCCTTAAGTGAATAGGTAGAGTTAATTCTGATATCAAACGGGTCGTCTGAAGCACGCACAGGAGTTACACAAAAAAACCAAACAAATAAAATAAAAACGATTTTCCTCATGAGGCTCATTGTACACGAGGTTAAACTAAAAAAGACCTTTAATGTTAAAGAAACCTTCCAGTGACACTTTGAGGATCAAGTTTAATTTCGTCAGGTGTTCCTTGGGAAACAATAAATCCTCCCCCATCTCCTCCTTCAGGTCCCATGTCCACAACAAAATCAGCGTTTTTAATTACATCTAGATTGTGTTCCACAACAACAACGGTGTTCCCTCGTTCAACTAAGATAGTTAGCACTGCCAAGAGTTTTTCTAGGTCTTTAAAATGAAGTCCTGTTGTTGGTTCATCTAAAATATAGATCGTGTTTCCTGTGGCTTTCCGAGCAAGTTCTGTAGCAAGTTTAACGCGTTGTGCTTCTCCACCTGACAAGGTGGTGGCACTTTGCCCTAGTTCCATATAGTCAAGGCCAACCGCTGATAGTGTTTCAATTTTGGCCGTAATATTGGGGTAAACATGGAAAAACTCCTTTGCCTCAGCCACCGTCATCTTTAGCACATCGGCAATGTTTTTGCCTTTATACAGTACTTCTAAGGTTTGACTGTTAAATCGGGCTCCCTTACACACTTCACACGTTACCCACAAATCAGGCATAAATTGCATTTCAATTTTAACCTGGCCCTGCCCTTCACAGGCTTCACAACGTCCGCCTTTCACGTTGAATGAAAATCTTCCTTTTTTGAATCCCATTGCCTTAGATTCACGAGTTCCTGAAAAAACGTCTCTGATTAAGTCAAACACCTTAGTGTATGTTGCCGGGTTACTGCGAGGAGTTCTACCAATTGGTGACTGGTCAATAAGAATTGCTTTGTCCACTCCTTCAATTCCATGTACCTGGTCATATTCTCCAATTGGGTGACGGTAATTGCGCAATAGCTCCTTTTGCAAGGCGTGATAAAGCGTTTCAACAACCAAGGTAGACTTTCCACTTCCTGAAACACCAGACACAGCGGTAAGCTTCCCAAGTGGCACTTTCAAGGTTACGTTCTTTAAATTAAATTGTTTTGCACCTGACAGGGTAAGTGTTCCTTTTGATTCGCGAGGTTTAGGTTTTTTGATATTAATTTTATTGGCATCTGCAAGGTATGGACCGGTAACAGAATGTTTGTCGTGCATAATCTGTTCTGGTGTTCCTTGAGAAACAACAGTTCCGCCATGTTTTCCTGCTGCTGGTCCAAAATCAAAAATGTAGTCGGCTGAAAGCATCACATCTCGATCGTGTTCAACCACAACAACAGAGTTACCTAGCTCTCTCATTTTTTTTAAGGTTTCAATCAAACGCAAATTGTCTCGTGGATGTAGTCCAATAGTTGGTTCATCTAAAACATAAAGAACCCCGGTTAAGCCTGAGCCAATTTGAGAGGCAAGGCGAATGCGTTGTGCCTCTCCACCTGACAAGGTGTCAGCGGCACGGGAGAGCGTTATGTAGTCCAGTCCCACATCAATTAAAAACCCTAATCGTTCCCGTGCTTCTTTAATAACCAAACTTCCGATTTGTGTCTCTCTATTTGAAAGTACATTTGGTTTGGTTAAGTTTGCTACCCAATCCAAGGACTTGGCGATACTTAAATCACAAACGTCAGAAATTGACTGCCCTTCAATTGTAATAGCAAGAGCCTCTGGCTTAAGTCGTTTTCCCTTGCAATCTGGACAAGGCTGTTCAACCATGTATTTTTCAATTGCATTTTTCACGTAATCACTATCGCTTTCTCGATATCGTCTATCAAGTTCTGCTGTCACTCCATGAAATTCTTCAGAAATGGAAGTTTCTCTGCCCATTCTATTGCGACCAAATACTTTATATGTTCTCTTTCCTGTCCCCTGCAAAATGATGGTTTTTTCCTCAACGCTTAAGTTTTTAATTGCAGTGTGAGCATTAATGTTGTTTTCCTCACAAACGGTTAAGAGTATTCGAGAAAACCAAGTATCGTGCTCAAAAATACTTGAGAACGGAATAATACCGCCTTCTTTAATTGAAAGCTCTAACGCAAAAACTAAGGCCTCATTAACTTTTAGAATTCTGCCAATTCCAGCGCACTTAGGACAGGCCCCATGTGGTGAGTTAAATGAAAACGTTCGTGGTTCAATTTCAGGAAGTTCAATGTTGTCGACCGGACAGGCAAAAGCTTCTGAAAACAGATGGTCTTCAAATTCTTTAGGAAACTCAGGCATCTCAAAACTGGCATCCAGGACTCTTGAGACTTTAACCAATCCATTTGAAAGTGACAAAGACTGCTCAATTGAGTCAGTCATACGTTTCACAAAATTGTTTTTTGCAATTTCATCTTTAAGCTCTGCGGCGTTAACTGCCAAACGGTCAACAATTACTTCAATGGTGTGTTTATTAGTCTTAATTAAAACCAAGTCGTCTTGAAGGTCTCTGACATGGCCATCTATTCTAACTCTCCTAAATCCCTTGGCTTTTAAGTTTTCAAAAAGGGTTGAAAACTCTCCTTTCCTATCTTTAATCACGGGAGAAATAATAAAATATCTCCCCATTTTGTCACTTTTAATCTGAGCCTCTATTAACACCATAATCTTGGCTACTATTTGGTCAAGCGACTGGCTCGCAATTTCTCGGCCACAAATCGGGCAATGAGGATGCCCAACACGCGCAAATAGCAAACGCATGTAGTCATAAATTTCAGTGACGGTTCCAACGGTTGAGCGAGGGTTATGAGAAACTGTTTTTTGATCAATGGAGATGGCAGGTGACAAGCCTTCAATGTGATCCACGTCAGGCTTCCCCATCACTCCCAAAAATTGGCGTGCATAGGTTGAAAGTGACTCTACATACCGTCTTTGACCTTCGGCATAAATGGTGTCAAAAGCCATTGAGCTTTTTCCACTACCCGAAACTCCAGTGAAAACCACAAGGCGATCCTTCGGTATGTCTAAATCAACGTTTTGTAGATTGTGTTGTCGGGCGCCCCGAACTTTAATATATTTTTCCATTGCAAATGTATATTATACCTCAAATTGTCTACTTACTGGCACCTAAAATAAGTTTTGTGCCTCATGGCAGCCCAAAAAATGATTTGACGATAATTTAACCCATAGGGTTTTTAGCTGTAGCTGTAAAACTTAGGAAGACATCTGTTTGAAGGTCTTAAGTTATGCAAAGGCGAGGAGTTTTTCTCCTCGCTTTTCGTTATTGCGCCAATGCCGCTTGTACCCTCTCACAGGTAACTTGAAGTAGCAGATCATTGGAAGCACAGTCGTCGTTTGCTCCTTTAAACCCAACAGACGTCCACCAATATGCGTCTCGAGGACCAATGACGTCTAGATTGTCAACCGGTGCGTCGTACAGTACTCCACTATAACCATGAACAGCACTGTATGAATGCGCCCGCTCATGCAAAAGAGAACCTATCGACCAAGCCAGTCCGTACTTCATATCAATGTATGTAAGGTTAACGCTCTGCCCCCAGAACTCATTAAATGAACACCCATTCCAGGCAATACTTCCCCGTGCCGTCATCGTCCGTTTCTGCAGGGGTG